>JADLCO010000031.1 GCA_020847115.1 Pseudomonadales bacterium
CAGTCGGCGAGCACCTCGGCGGGCAGGTCCTTGCCGATGGACCGCAGCGCCTGCCCCGGGGCTCGGCTCGCGCAGTCGGCGAGCACCTCGGCGGGCAGGTCCTTGCCGATGGACTCGAGCGCCGTCCACGGGTCTCGGCTCGCGCAGTCGGCGAGCACCTCGGCGGGCAGGTCCTTGCCGATGGACCGCAGCGCCTGCCCCGGGGCTCGGCTCGCGCAGTCGGCGAGCACCTCGGCGGGCAGGTCCTTGCCGATGGACCGCAGCGCCTGCCCCGGGTCTCGGATGATCGTGAGCAGCTCCCTGCGCTGCTCGATGGTCAGGTGCGATTCAAGGGCTTGGATCGAAAGCAATCTGTTCATGCGTGGGCTCCAAATGGGGGAATGTGAGTGTGATTACTTGTGTGCGTCATTCACTTCGCCGCGGCCTTGCGCTTCCGCGGCCGGCCGTTGCCATCGCGGACTTCCTCGAGGGGCTTGGTGTTCTTCTTGCCCTTGGGCTTGGCCTCGACCTGGCTGGCGGGATCGGTGTGCGGCGCATCACCACCGCCCCGGGCCTCCGCATCGCTCTCGACCTGCGACACGCTGCCCACCGACTCCCAGCAGTCAATGGCCTTGTCGGTGTCGGGCTGGCGCACCATCACGCTCCCGCCCATGCCCAGGCGGACCTTCTCGGGTGTGGCCTCGAGGCCGCAGACCTGGGCGAGCTTGGTGAGCATCGCCTCCATGTCCCCGAACTCGTGCCGCGTCACCGGCGCGCCGGAGCGTTGAGGCCGGAAGGCAAACGCGCCCGGGAACTTCCAGCCCAGATCCGCCGCGACCTCGGCGATGCCGTTCGAGCCGGCGGCCTCGGGCTGGGCATCAGCCTGGGCTTCGGGCTCAAGCCGCACCCACGCGACCGCGCCGAGGTTCACGTTGCGAGCACCCGGCTGGCCGTTGCCCGGAGACACCCGCGTGGCCGACACTTCCACAGCGCCCTTGCCGCCGATGCGGTTGACCACACCCTCCATCCACCGGTCGACGTTGGTCCTGGCGGTGAACCGGTACGCCTTGTCAACCTCGAGCACCTGCCCGAGCTCGTTGGTGAAGCCCTTGTCGGCGGTGGCCGCCGCACCCTTGCCCTCGCGCTCCTCCCGGTCCTCGCGGGCGCTCCGCACCAGCTCGGGCTCGGGCTCATCCCCGGCCTGTTCGATCTCGGCCTCGAGGTCATCCTTCTCGAACAGCTTGCCCTGGCGGCCCTCCTTCACCGTGGTGTCCATCAAGTCCGCGAGCGTGCGAATCCGCGTGCGCTCGTGCTCGATCGAGCAGATCGTGTCCCAGTGGTCGACGCACAGCTTGGTGCGGCGCGTGCTGGGTGTGGCCCCGCACTCGGCGAGCTCGCCCTCGACCTCCTTGCGGTGCTTGACCAGGTCCCCCTCGCGGGTCTTGGCCGCATCGCGCTTGTCGGTGATGGCGTTGATGCGCTTCCAGACGGACGGATGGCAGTTGGCGGCGACGGTGGTACTGCTCATGAACGGGTCTCCTCGGGTTGAGTGGTGGTCTGGTGGTGATGACGGCGCGACTTGGCATCGCGGATCGCCTGCATGTCGGCAAAGGCCGAGAGCTCTTCGGGGTTCAGCCGGCCGCGCCCGCGGGCATCGACCCCGCGAAGCAGCTTCGAGCCCAGCAGGCGGCCGGCCAGGCACGCGGGTTTGTTGATGGCCGACGCATCCGCCGCAACCTCCCCCGCCACGGCGAGGATGCGGTCGACGCTCAGGCCGCGGATGTCCAGCACCTGCAAAAGTGCCGGCGGCCGGATGCGCAGGTCCTCAAGCACACCGCGCACGTCGCCGCGCTCGGCGGCCATGCGGCCGAACAGGCTGAGCTGGGGCCAGGGCGTCTGCCCAGACCACCCAGCCGGTCCCGACCGCGCATCCCGCTCGCCCTCGGCCGGTCCGGCGGTCTGAGTCTCGGTCTTGACCAGTCTGGCTGGTCTGGCGCGCGCGCGTTCTACAGAGGGCGAGTTCGCCCCAGTGAACCCGCGGTTCACCCCGGTGAACTCCGGTTCACTGGAGTGAACTCCAGTTCGCTGGAGTGAACCTGGGGATGGGGGCTCAACGGTGGAGGAACCGGGCACGAGGATGCGCCCGGCAAAGGTGCGTCCCGGCAGGGGCTCGAAAAGAGAGGAGCCCCGGATGGCAAGAAGGCCGGCCGGGTGGGTGGTGAGGGTGGTGAAGGCGGCGGAGAGGCCGCCCTTGCTGAGCCGGAGCTCATCGCCGAACTGCTGCCGCGAGCGGGCGACCAGGCCCGTGCGATTGTCCCGATGCCGAAGCATCCCCAGCATGAGTCTCAGGGGAGCGCCGTTGAGGTCGGGCACGACCTCGTCGTAGAACCAGTTGAGCACGCGGAACCAGCGGCCGTCGTCTTCCTGAACGATGATCCGCGGCTCGAAGTCCGTGGCGATGATGGTGGTGTGCTGGGTGTGGTCCGTCACGCGGCCCCCTTCCGGCGGGCCAGGCCGCGATGAACGGTCGAGTGGCAGCGTGCGCCGGTCGCCACGGCGATGACGGGCAGGCTGATCCCGCGGGCTCGCAGCGATCGCCAGACCAGCTCGCGCTTGCGGGCCAGGCCGTCGGCGCGCCCTCTGGTCAGCCAGCGGTTCTCGCTGCACGCGGCCAGCTCGGTGACCGCGATGCCCAGCCGGCGGCAGGCCACGGCCGCCAAACGGCGGGCCTGCGCGATGCTGCGGCGCTTGGCCTGGCGACTGCGGTGGTTGTGGGCGAGCGGCTTCCTCACTGGCCCACCGCCTTGCCCTGGGCCTTGACGTACTGCCCCATGACGGTCAGCGTGCCGCGCGGCCATTCATGGGCGGGCTTGCCGTCGAGCAGGTGCGCCAGCTTGGGGTTGGCCCCGCGGAGCCACTTGCGGAACCCGTCGATCGACCCGCCGAACTCGTCGAGCCTGCCATGCCAGCGATCGGCGATCTCCTGGCCGAGCGCCGCGTGCATGTCGGGGTGGGCGGTGTCGAGGATTTCGGTGCAGGCCTCGAGCTTGCCGTCGATCCGCTTGCGGTAGATGTTGACCGTGACCGTCTGCCCGATGGTCCTGGGGTCGTCCTCGTACCCGGCCCCGAACCGGTCACATAGGCCGTCGTGCGACCCGCGATTGATGAACAGCGGCTTGTTGCCGAGCACGCCATCGAGCCAAACCACGGGTTTGGGGACCTGCTTGCGCTGGGTCTGGTCGTAGCTCTCGCGCAGGCCGAACTTGTTGATGACCAGCGCGTGCTCACCCTCACCGAACTGGCGGAACAGGTCGTCGGCCGTGGCGTAGTCCCGCTCGAAGTAGGTGGAGAAGCGGCTCATTGGCGCACCTCGCGGACGAAGTCACCGCCGGGGCCGAGGATCGCCAGCGGTGGCTCGGCGCCGCTGTCTGGCTTACAGGCGATCTCGGCAAGCTCCAGGCACCTGTCGAGCTGCCGCTTGAACCCGCGATTGCGGGCGATAAACGCCAAGCCTGGGCCGTTGGTGGCGTTGATCTCGAGCAGTCGGCGGCACGCGGCCAGGGCCGCCTGGCTCGGAGTCATCGGTTGGTCAGTCGTGGGCGTGCCCGTTTGGGGCGGGTGCGGGTGGCACGACATCGGTGGGGGCTCCTTGAGCCCCGCGGCTGCATCGCAGCACGATCTCTAGAACTCTCAGCGCGTGGTGCACGATTCCGGCAGCACGCGGGGGGAGGTCCGTCCTGATCGAGGTGTCACCGGATCGGGCATACTGGTTCGAATCCAGTATCGCCCATTCAATGACACTGGCCGCGATGGCGGCGGGGGTTCGCTGGGGGTTCTTGCCGGCCTGAGTGGCTGAGCCCGGACGGGCCACAGCGCAAGTCTGCTGCGACGCTTCCCGGCACAGGGCCCGTCGGGACTCAGCGGCTCGGGGGATGGCAAGGGGAGGCAACATCGGAAGCGTCGCGCCGCCATTATCGGCACACCGGCCCCTGCCGTCAAGAGACTTTCCCGCGCCGGCCCGGTTTTCCACAGCCGCGTTGACCACCGCCTGCAACGCCTCGGCCGCCGCCGCCTGGTCGTCCACACCGCGGTCGGTGTAGTCGCGCAGGGTCGTGGAAACATCGGCGTGCCCGAGCTGGTTCTGGGCCACTTTCGCGTCAAATCCGAGGTCGAGGATACTGGTCGCCGCGCCCCGCCGGAAGCAGTGCAGGCCGGCGCTGCGATCGCGGGTGTCCCTGAGCGCGACGCCGGCCCTCCGGCAATCCGCGCGAAAAGTTTTCCACGATGGCCTTTTCGTGAACAACGGCAGGCTCGGCGTGTGGTCGGCGCCGAGTCCCGCGCGGAGCTCGAGCAGCCTCGCCGCGAGCGCCTCGCTCAACGCCACCGTGTAGGCACGGCCCCCCTTGCCCCACTCGGGCGGGACCTCGATGTGCGGCGGATTCGCGTCGAGGTGGAAGTACGCATCGGGCAGGGGCTTGCGGTACCTGGTGCCGGCGACGACGCCGATGCGCGGGCCGCCCACGTAGAGCAGCTCGTAGAGCACCGAGCGGTCGAAAGGCGCGGCGGCGATCAAGGCAACGGCCTCGGCGGGCTTGAAGGCGCGGCCCTGCTTGCGGTGGGCCTTGGGGGCGCGGATCGTCTGGCATGGATTGGGCGGCCGCATCTTCTCGGCCCGGATCGCCCAGTCGAAGAACGCGGTGAGCGTCGAGAGGTACGTCCTGCGGCTCCTGGCCCCGGCGGGCTTGCGCCGCCGGGTGATGGTGCCGTCGGCCAGCCGATGGGGGCGGCCCACTTCCTCGCACCAGGCCAGGAACTTGACGATGTGCGTGCGCGTGATGAGCCCGGGGTCCGCGGCCTGGGCGTGTTCGAGCAGGTCCCTCAACAGGCTGTACAGCGCGGCGTGGTGCTGCGCGGTAAGGTCGCCGTGTTCATCGCGGTAGTCCTGCACAAGGGACTTGAGAGCGGCATCCGCGGGCGCGAGCGCCCCTCGGGTCGGCGCGGGCGCGGCGGCGTCCATGCCCTGAGTCTGGCGCGCCCGCGACGGCTTGCCAGCTTTCCGGCGGGATAGACGCGACAACAGCCGCACGGCCATGCGGACCATTCTCTCGTCGAGTTGGATGTGCAGGTGCAGGCCGGCGGACCCCGCCACTGTGGGGGTGGCAAGGTCCGGGCTTCCCCCGAGCGGCTGGTCGCTACAGCCGACCGGGCGCACCGAGGCGTTCATGGCCGGGGCGTTCTCCGCGTGTGCCCCAAGATACGGACCAACGCGCCTTGGTGTGCAGGAAAACCGGGCGATGTGGCCGCTTTTTCGCGCCGTCGCTCAACGGTTGGCGACGGCGCGGGGAGGCGCGGGGAGGTTGGGCAAGATGGGCAGGATTTGCACTACGGCCTGGTGAGGCGCCGGCAGGCTGAACGCCGGCGTGCGGCCGTTCCCGAGTTCTGGGATAGGTCGGGGTAGGTCGTCGGTTCTTCCTCAAGCAGCCGGCTGAGCCGGTCGCCGAGCACCTCCATGGCGCCGGCGATGCCTGCAATGTTGGGGTCGGTGTGGTTCGGCCTTGGCAAAAAGTAAACGAACAGGTTGGCGCCGGTCTGTTCAACCGCCGAGGCCAGGATGTCGCCCCAGTCCGCCGGCGCGTGGATGCCGTCGGCCACGCTGAGCGCCGGGTTGGGGTAGGTGTAGCTGATCCCAATGGAATCGGCCACGCCGTCGTAGGGTCCTTGCTCGACGAATAGGCCGATGACGTTGGTGGTCGCGGCGGCGCGCATGGCGGCGCAGCGGTCGAGAATAATCTGCTTGGCCGCGGCGGTTACGCCGGCCGCGGTGAGCGGCTGGCCCGCGTAGTCGAGCCAGGCCTCGAGGATGGCCCACCCGATGCCCGACCCGGACCACTGGGAATAGGCGAAGCTGCCCGTGGACCCGCCGTCGTTCGACGACGGCCATTGGTTGAACCCGATGCCGTAGGCCTCGGTGAGCAGGGCGCCAGACCAGGCCCACTTGCTTTCGTCGGCATGAAAGAACCCGGCGTCGGGCTGGTAGGGGAACGGCGCATCCTTCGTGCCGAGCCAGGAGCCGGCCTGGTACCGGCCGATGTAGCAGTCCGGGAAGATGCCCAGGATGTTGTCGTGCACGGCGGCCTTGCTCGCGCGGTTGAACGCCGCCTGGTACGTCCAGTTGATGTAGCTCATCTGCTGGTACGCGAGCGGACTGTACTGCGAACCCGGCGCCGGCCATGTCAGCGCCAGGCCGTCGGCGTCGAGGGCCTGGTCGGCGTCCCAATCGGCCAGCGTGTCCACCCCGTTGATGGTGTAGAGCACATCGGACGCCAGCGCATCGCCGAGGTTCAGCTCGTAGACGGTCGCGCCGAGCGCGGCGAAATCGATGTGCATGATTCCCAGGCTGGCGACCCACTGCTCGCTGGTCGAGATCCACGCCGAGGGCAGGGCCAGCGTTGGCGTGCCCAGGCCGCCGGGCCACTGGCTTGCCAGCCTCGCGGCCAGGGCGGCGTAGTAGGCGCCCATGTCTGCGATGCCGGCCCGAAAGAACAGGCACCCACCGAACGGGATGCCCGACGGGCTCGATGTCCTCGTGATGCCGGCGGTGTCGCCCGCGGCGTTGGGGTTGGTCGTGCTCGGCGCGAAGTCGAACCGTGCCGGCGAGCCGGTTGTGTAGCCCGTGATGACCACCTGCTCGTTGGGGTTGGCGCTGCCGGCCCCCCAGGTGATCGTGGCGCCAACGTGGATACCGGCGTTGAGGGCCTCGTAGCTGTCTGCGAACGCGATCTGGGCGGCGTTGCTGAACCGCAGCTTGTCGCTGTCGCCGCCCAGGCCGGCGCCGACCGTGTAGGGCTGCGCGAAGAATATGAACTGGCGGGCTTCGAGCAGGTACCCGCCGGCGGGCAGGTCGTCGTGGTGGTTCGTGAAACTGGGTATGCGGCCGGGGTGCTCCCCGTCGGCGCAGCCTCCATCGGCGGCCACGATCACGCCCCAATCGAAACCCGCCATGCTGCCGAACTTGGCCAGGTAGGCCGCGGCCAGGGTCTGGCCGTCGGCGATGGCCTGGTCGGCGGCGGCCTCGGGCGTCGCGTGCTCGCGCAGGTCCAGCCTAATGCACCCGACGATGCGCAGCTTGCCCGCCGGCGCCATGCCGACAGCATCGTAAACCCCCTGGCTGTCGAGCTTGTCGTAGAGCGCGGCCATGTCGGCGGTGTCGCCGGCTTCGAGCACGATCAGCACGCCGTCCTGGGCGATGCGGTCGGTAACGGTGTTGTCCAGATTGGCGTTGAACGGCATGGTCGTGGGTTGGGCTCAGTGGGGCGAGTGGCGGATGTCCTCGACACGCTCCTTGAGGGCCACGAGCTGCTCCTGCGTGCGGATGTTGGAGGAAAGCAGGTCGGCGCTGATCTGGCGCAGGTCCTTGATGTCGTCGCTGTGGCCCCCCAGCGCGGCGGTGTGCTGTTCGAGAACCTGGTCGCGCCTGCCCACCTGCATACTGACCAGGATGATGCCGCCGATGAGCGTGATGAGCTGGAGCCAGTCGGCAAGCTCCTGCCGGCTGATCCTGCCGCTGTGCGTGGGTGCGCCCGTGGTGCTGCAAGGCATGGCGTAGCGGCTCCTGCTGTATTTGGGGGTTGGCTGGTGATTACGGGGCGGCGGGGTGTGTTGCGTCGGCGGCCGGCGAGAGGCTTGCCCGCATGGCGAGCAGGTTGATGGCATCGTTCCGCCCCGCGTCGTAGTCGCCGTCGGCCTTCACGATCATCGCGTCAACCTTCGCCTGGCCCTCCTTGCGGGCCGATTCGATCAGCGTGGATTCCTTCGGCCGCGGCATGAACAGGCCGAGCAGGTACGTGCCGAGCGCGAGGATGGGCGCCGGAACGCCGGCGGCGCCGGCGGCCTGCTTGCCGATGTCGATGGCGGAGTAGAGGCCTGCGGTCATGCTGGCGGCACGCTCGCGGCCGGCGGCGATGTGCTGCTGGAAGCCGCCGACGGTGGCGGAGTTGGCGGCGATGAGCTGCTCGAGCATCCGGTCGGCCGCCGTGGATCGGGCCACGGCCTGGTCGGTGGCATCGGCGAGCTCGCGGGCGGCGGCGCGGTGGGCCGCAACATCGGCGAGCTGGCGGGATGCCGCGTCGTCCTCGATGCGCCGCCGCAGCGCGGCAAGCCGGCGCTCGTCGGCGGCTTTGGCCTCCTGCTCCTCGATCTGGGCCCTGCGGGCCTGCTCCGCGACGGCCTCCTGGTACTCGCGCATGACGGCCTCGGCACGGTCAAGGGGGACCTGGGCCGGCGCGCCGGTGAGCTCCTGCACACGCTTGGGTACGTCGGTCTTGATCCACTGGCCCATGCAGCCGGTGAGCGCGATGGCGGCGACGGCCAGCGCGATGATGGCGGGCTTGGCGGCGGTCTTGAGCACGGGGCGGGCTCCTGCGGGCGGGGCGGTGTGGGCGTGCTGGACGCGGTGAGGCTACCTGGAAATGACGCACCATTTGAGCTTGGACCCGCTGACGCTGTACTTGGCGTCGATGCGGGTGATGCGGCCCTGGCCACGGGGCCCGGAAGCAAACAGGTCGATGCTCTCGCCGGTGTCGATGAGGTACTCATTCACAAGATCGGCCCCGTAGTCGAGCACGCCCCACACCTTGACCAGGGCGGGCTGGTCGGCGGCGACCAGGCGGATGCCGGTGGCCGGCGAGCCGTTGGAACCGCCGGCCGAATCGGCGCGGAAAGCCACCTCGTAACTGCTGGCGAGCGTCTGGTAGCTGGCCGATGCGCGGCCTGGGGTGATGGGCATGGATGGGCTCCTGGTGCCGGAAGGCTTGCCGGGTTCGGCCTTGACGCCCGGCCTGCGACAGGGCACACTGGGAGCATGTCCCTGCGAAACGCCCGGCCCGATGATGTTGTGGGCGGCCTGCCGGCAGCGCCGAGCTATGCCCTGCTGGTTTCCATCATGGCTACGGGCGCGATCGCGGCCGGGGTTGGTGTGGCGATGGGCTCGTGGTGGGCGCTCCTGGCGGTGGTCCCTGTTTCGGCCCTGGCCGCAAACGCCCTCCGCCAATCGCCCGCGCCCGCAGCGCTGGTGTGCGCGGGGTTGATCGTGCCTCTTGTGGTCGGCTGTTGCGTGTTCCTCGTGCTTGGCGATCTCGCCGCCATGCGGGCGGAGTCTGCCGAGTCCGAGGCAAGGGCAAGGGCGGATGCCGCCGTGCAGTCGGAGCGATGGCGGCGAGCCACCGAGTTGGCGGAGGCGCAGGTGGATCGGGCGTACGAGGCTGACTGGCGGGACGTGGCGGAGATGGTCCGGCTCATTACGGCGTACGAAATTCTCGCTGATCCCAACGCCTCGCTGGCCGACAAGTCGGAGGCGCGGAGGGCGGTTGACGCGGGCAACGATGCCCAGGCGGCGCTGTCCGCGTCCGAGCGTCGGGCCAGGCTGGTCGCCGAGCGCAAGCGGGAACTCATGCCGACGATCGAGGTGCAGGCGCCGCGCTTCCTCGCGCCGCCCGAGGCTCGGCGGTCCATCCGGCTGTCGGGGCGGATGCGCACCACCGCGGCCGGCCTGGCCGGTGCGGCCGCCCTTATCGGCGTGGCGGGTCTTGCGGTGGCCGCTGGCGGGTCGCGACGATCTGATCCGCCACCCGGCGGCGGGAATCATCGAGCGCTTTCTTGATCCTCTCGATGTCGCGCTCGGTGGGCTTGTCGAAGTTGAGGGTGGTGTTGGCCAGCCTCTCGGCGGCCATGCGGCCGGCCTCGCGCTGGTACCGCACGAACTCGGCATCGGACAGCCGGAACGTGGTGCGCTCGCCGTTGACCGTGCGCTGGATGGTCGGACGCGGCGGCTCGGGCAGGAAGCGGTCGGCATCGGGCACGGCCGAGTTGTAGCGGTTGATGAGCAGGTCGAACCTGGTGGCGCGGTCTACATCGGTGAGCCGGATGGGCACGGTGAAGCGGTAGGCGAAGTCCGACAAGCCCGTGCCGGCCTGGCGGGCATCGACCTCGCGGCCCCACAGGTCGATGCGGGGCGGCGGCGTGAACACCGCGGGCGCGGCCTGCTCCAGGCCGCGGCGAAGGGCCGTCGCGGCCATGCCCCGCTGGTCGCTGCCGCGGATGGCCCGATCGCGGATGGTGGCATCGGCCGATCGCTGCGCCGCCTGGAGCACGTTGGGCACGAACCCGGTGGCGATGTGCTGGGCCATGCTCAGGGCCTTGCCCTCCGAGCTCGATGGCTGATCGACGATCGCCATGATGTCGCTCAGGCCCTTGAGGAACGTCTTGTCCTGGAGCTGGTTCTTGAGCGTGGTGATGGCCTGCTCGTACAGCTCGCCGGCATCGGCCGGGGCCTGCGTGGCATCGACGACCAGGCCCAGGGCGGTGGCGAAGGGCTCGATGCGGCTGTAGCTCACGTACTTGTCGCCGATGCGGATGCTCATCGGCGGCGCCGTGCGGTAGGCGAGCTCTCGGGCGCCCCGCTGGCCGGGCGTCGAGCCGGTGATGAGCGGCCGGTCCTGCTCGTCGCGGCTGTCGGCGATGGCCTTGATGCCCAGGAACAGGCCCCAGGCGACGATGTTCTCCGCGAGCGCCCGCGCGATGTGGCCGCGGTTGCGCCAGTCGAGCCGGCCCTGGGCGACATCGGCGACGGTCTTGATGCCGACCAGGGGCGTGAGCCTGAGGCCGGCGGCCAGGATGCGGTCGGGCGTGGTGATGAACGGCAGGATGAACGTGGCGAGCGGCACGCGGGCCGCGGCGTTGAACTCGCGGCGTGCGGCCAGGGCGGCGCGGCCCAGGGCGGTGGGCCGATCCTGGAACGCCAGGTGCGTGGCGGTGTCGAGCGATTGCTCCCAGATGGGGCTGTGTATGTCGGCGACAAGCTCGCGGACACGATCCCAGCCGGCGGCGCCGGCGAGTCGCTCGGCGCCGAAGGCCTGGCGGTGCGCCCTCGCGTGGGCATCCATCGTGGCCCAGAGGCTGCGGAAGGCCTCATCGAAGGCCATGAGCGGCCGGCCGCCCATGGCGCGGACAGCGCGGCCGAGCCGGCCGCGGATGGCGGTGCGGCTGCCGATGTCGATGCGGGCGGAGTCTGGCCCGCCGACCTGGCGGCTGAGCACGGGAATCTCGGTGGCGTAGGCCTCGAGGAAGTTGCGGCCGGCCAGTCGCAGGCCGGGCTCGATGGCGCGGGCGATGGCGGCGTACTCGCCGAGCGTGGCCGCGCTGGTGTCGGCGCGGTTGCCGGCGAGCTGGTTGAATCCGCCCTCGACGATGCGGCGACCCAGGAACTCGTAGGCCCCGAACGCGGCGTTGCCGATGATGTTGGCGGCCTGCGTGGTGGGCGCCGAGAGGATGCTGTTGATCCAGTATTCGGTGAGCTTGTCGCCGAGCGTGGCGCGGGCGGCGGCGACGGTGCGGATGAGCCGGGCGGCCTCGCGCGGCTGATCGAGCAGCTCGTCGGTGATGCTGGCCGGATCGAAGCCCGCGGCGGCAACATCGCGCCGGATGCGCTCGGCCTGGTCGGCGGCCCGCTCGTAGATGCGCTCGAGTTGCTGGCGGAGCTGGCCCTCGCGCTCGGGCGTGGGCGGGTGGTCCTGGTCGCGCAGTCGCCGGCGGATGCGGTCGATGCGGGCACGGTCGCCCTGCACGGGCTCGGCGATGGCGGCGGCCAGGAACTGGCGGGCACGCTCGGCCGGCCCCATCACTCGGTCCCGGCGCATGCGGAAGGCGCGGGCCTGGTCCGTGCCGGATTGGCGGTAGGCCTCGTGCAGCTTGATGGCCTCGAGGTGCGCCTCGCGCGAACCCTCGGCGAGCACGCGGTCGGCGGCGCGCCGGACAAGCTCCTGGGCGACGGCGACATCGGCGACATCGAGCAGCTCGCCGCGATCGACGCGGGCGAGCAGGGCGCGGCGCTCGGCCTCGGCGTTGCGGGCCAGACGCTCGGCAGCGCGCTCGGCCACGATCTGGTCGGCCAAGGCCTCGGGCTGCGGTCGGGCCTGGTCGGCGGCGTCGATCACGCGGCGCTGGGGCTCGGTGAGGCCGGGGTTGGCCAGGTCGGGGCGGCCGATGGTGCGTGGCGGCCGCTCGGCCAGGGCACGCGGAACGTCGCGGGTGAACTGATCGAGCTCGGTGGGCCGGGCGTTGCGCAGGGCGAAGACGGACGGTTGTGTGTCGGCTGTTGGCGGTGTAGACTTGTCCGAAGGGCCTAGAGCGGGCCGGAGTGAGCGGGCTTGGTCTCCGACCATCCCCTCGCCGGCTTTGACCGCGGGCCCTTCTTTTTGCGCGCCCCCAGCGCCGTCCGCGACCAGGTGATGGTCGTAGAAGTAGTCGCCGTTGGTGGTCTCCCGCACGATGATCCGAACCAGGTAGGGCGCGCCGGCGATCTCGATCGAGTCGGCAAAGGTGTGGACCGCCCTGATCGTGTTGCGGCCCTTGCTGTCCGGCGCTTCCGACACCGGAACAGCCGATTCGAGCAGGGCGGGCAGCGCGGCGACGGACTGGTAGTGGGGCAGGGATCGCTTGCCGCTCAGGGCCTTGTCGATCCCGCTCCCGCCGATGGCGATGCGCCGGCCCGTTGCGGTGTTGACAACCATGCGGCCGACCAGGGATTTGGCGAAGGCCAGGGCGCTGCGGCGGGCTTGTGCGAGGTCCTGCGTCGGGCCAAAGGCTTCATCGCCGCGCAGGCGGAGGGCGAATCGGATGTCGGGCAGGCCCTCGCGGAACTCGGCGGCCCTGGCGTTGGCGCGGGCGTACCTGGCCTGGCGGGCGGCCGCGTCGTCCTCGATTCGCTGCTCAAGCGTTCGCGTGTCTACCGGCTTGGGGTCGGTGGCGGTGTCGGGGCTGGCCGGCGCGATGGATTCGGCCCTGGTGAGCGTGCCGCGTTCTGCGAACCCCAGGCCCCCATCGCGCGGCAGGATGTAGTGGTACCCGCGGGATTCGGGCAGGCCGGGGATCGCCGCATCCCGCCAGGCCCGGACCACAACAGCGCTGTCGTCCGAGGCGATGACGGCGAACCGCCAGCGTGCGCCGATCGTGGCGCCGATCCTCCACGTATCGCCGACCTTGAGCTTTCCGGCATCGATGCCGACCAGGTTGCGGGCGTCGAGCCGCGAGCCCTCGCCGCGGAGCACGTACTCGGCCAGGGCAAACATCCGGCTCTGGTCGTCGCGGTACTCGGGGCTGTACAGGTCCACGCCCGGCACGGCCTCGATGATCTCGAGCATGCGCTCGCCGACGGTGGCCGGGTTCTTGTCCTTGAGCAGGCGCTTGGTGGCGAAGTCGCTGAACCGCCTCTTGACCTCCTGGATGACCTTCGCTTTGGTGAGCCGGACCTCGGCCGATGGCACGCGGTTGCCGGGCTCGCTCTGCGTGTCATCCAGCGATTGCAGGTAGGTCTCGATGGCGGCGCGGTTGATCCGCTGGGCCTCGTGGCTGGCCCGGAACGCCGCCTGGTCGTCGGCTCCGGGCGAGCGCATCGACTCGTACAGGGCGTGCGTGCGTTTGCGGGCCGCGTAGATGGGACGCGGGACAAGCTGCACCTCGGCCGTGAAGCCCCCGCCCAGGTCCACCTGGATGTTGCGCGAACGGTACCCGCCCTTCTTGGGCTTGCCGGCCACGCTGAAGTCCTCGATGTCGGGCCTGAACTCGGTGGTGAAGGCCTCGCGGAGCGCTTTGGTGGCCGCTTCCATCGCGGCCGGCGATTCCACGATGATCCGGGCGGCCAGGTAGTCGCTGATCGTGTGGGCGGGCCTGGCCGTGGCGTTGGCGGGGTCGGCCTTCTCGATGATGCGCGGGGATGGGACCGGCTTTCCGGGCTCCGCGGTCTTGGTCCGGCTCTTGTCGTAGGCGGCCCCCTCGATGCCCTGGATGGCCTGGGCCGCACGCTCGTCGAGCTCGGCCTGCTTCTGCACGGCGAGCTCGATGTTGCGCTGGACTTCGCCCGATGCCTGGAGTATCTTCCGATTGGTGGCCTTATCAACCCTTCCAACCCTGAACTTCCGAGCCGGCGATGTCCTGTTCGGGCCGGCCTGGTCTGACGGCACAGCGATTCGGATGGTGGCCGGCGGGCCGGGCGGTTCTCCCAGCGTCGAGGCCTGGGTGCCGGCCCGCAAGGCCTGGGTGCTGGCATCACCGGGGTTCAGGCTGGAGGATGTGCCGGAAGGCGTGCCCGTTACCCTGGCCTCGCTCAAAGCCCGCGGCTGGGCCGATCCTGCGACGCTCGAAGCGTTCGGGCCTCCCGGCGGCTGAATCACTCCGGCGGGCCTGGCCGGCGGCGGGGGCTCGCTCGAATCCCCTTCGTCGGCAAGCCGGTACGGCGGCGGCACTTCGGCCGTGCCGGTTGCGGCGCGTGGCGCGATGCGTGGCCGCGTCGGGCCGGCCTGCTGCACGCCGCCGGTGATGCGGGCGGCTCCGGGGCCTTGCCTGCCGGGCACGGCGATGGGGCTCTCAACCTCGGCGGCTGGGCTGATGTAGGGGTTGAACCGCGGCGGGATGCCTCCGGCGGTATCGACGGGCAAGGTCTGGGCCAGGTCCGAGTCTGGTGCAACGTCGAGCGGTACGGTGGCATCCTGCGGGGCGGTGTCGATGCCCGTCGGCGGCTGGCCTCGCAGCGGCCGGCCGGGGGGGCGGCCGGCCTGCTGCTGGCGCTGCCGGAACTCGCGGCGGTAGGCCTCGCGGCGGTCTTGGGTGACGGGGGTAGCGCCGGGCTGGCTGAGCGGGATGGCCTGGTCGGGGTCGGGCGGTGTGTACTCGGACTCATCCAGGGCCAGGGCCTCGACGTTGGGGCCGGCCACGGGGACATCGTCCGCGGTCTGGCGCAGCAACTCGCCGGCCTCTCGCAACTCGAGGGCGATGCGTGCGATCCGGCCTCGGCCGCGGATTTCCTCGGCCAGGCTCGGGCCCATCGGCACGCCGATGCGGCGGAGCAGGCCCTTGGCGCGGCCGAGCAGGTGCTGGAACGCGGTCGGGGCACGCTCGGCCATGCGGACCAGGTCGGGCATGTTGACGTTGCCCCAGAGCACGCGGCCGGCAATGGATTGCGCGATGGTGGCGAGCGCTTCCTCGCCGAGCTGGTCGGGGTCGAGCTCGATGCCGGCCTCTTTGGCGGCGGCCTCGTACCCCGCGGTGGCGGCTTTGAAGATGGCGGGGTCGGCCTCGCGCACGGCCTTGAGCAGGGTGCTCCACTGCTCGGTGAGGCCCCGCTCGGCGGCGCGGCCCGCGGCCTCGTGCACGATCTCGTGCTGGAAGAACTCGAGCGAGGCGGCGGGTCCAGGCACGTGGGCGTCGAGCACGACGGTCCCGGATCGGCTGCTGGCACCGGGTGAGACCGCGAGCGGGCGGCCGTCGCCGTCGAGGAAAGCCACCTCGATGCCGAGAGCCTCGCCCAGGGCGGCGAGTCGGCGGTGCTGGTCGGTGTACTCGTCGGTCGGCAGGATGCGGGCCTGCTGCTCGGTGAGCCCGTTGATGTTGCGTAGGGCCTGGATCGCCTTGGCGCGTGTCGGGGCTCGGACGGCGGCAAGGGCCTCCATCGCCGCCTTCTGGCTCGGCGTGGGCCCCGCGGCGGGCTCGACGCGATCGAGGGGGTTGGGGCCGAGCGCGGCCTCGCGGGCCTGGGCGGCATCGGCCGGCGCGTGCATGGCCACGTTGGCGCCGCCGCCGAGCACGGCGGCCCAGAGGGCCGCCTCGCCGTAGCGGGTCTCCCAGTCTTTCCAGGTCTCGGGGTCGTTGGTGGCGGCCCAGGCGCTGAAGTCCTGCCAGATTGTTTGGGGTACTTCGTTGGCGATTTCGGCGCCGGCGCCCACGGTGGCCCGCCTGGCGGCGTTAGCCAGGTAGCCGCGGGCGACATCGCCGAGCGGGGACTTGTCGAGGAACTTTTCGAGCGGGATGCGGTTGGTGATGAAACTGATGGGTGCGTAGAGCGTGCCGACGGCCTGGCCGGTCACGGTCGCATCCTCGTAGCTGGCGCCCTTGCCGACCTGCTCGCGGATGGTCTCGCTCACGACGTTGGCCGTGTCGAGACCGGACCCGACGGCGGCTCCGACCAGCACGCCCACGGCGGGGTTGCCGGTGATGACGGCCGCGCCGGTTCCCGCGCCCACGGTGATCGCAAGGTCCGCGCCCTGCTCGATCGCGCGGATGCCGGCGGCCTTGAAGCTCAGGGAACCATCGTCGGCGATCATGTGCTCGATCGATGGGCTTGCGCTGAACGCGGGGCGGTGCGTGGCCCCGCGGACAAGCTCCAGGGCCGAGGCGGCAAAGTGGAGTGTGTCGGGTGTGGGTGTGCCGGCGCCGCCGTTGCGCGCAATGAACTGGGCCGCGGTCTCGAACGCGGCGCTGCCGGCCCCGGCGAAGCGGCCGATGGTGCGCACCCCGCTGTTGGCCACCTCGCGGAGCAGGCCGCGCTCGGGTGGCGTGCCGTCCGCGGCCTGCTCGGCGGCCACAGCGCTCGCCATGCCGCGGTTGAGCGGCGAGTCGATGATGTTGATGTAGCGGGGATGCTGGGCCAGGCCCGGCGGGAGCGTGGCCCCCCTGCGGTTGCCGGTGGGGAGGTACGGGAGCTTGCGCTCGCGGAGCAGCTGGGCCTTGACCATGCGCAGCGCCGCAGCGCCGGCCAGGGCCTTGTCGGCGGCCTCCTGGTCGGGCTCGGCAAGGCCGGCGGGGTTCGGCGGCGGGTTGAGGGCGGTCTGCGCAGCGCTCTCGGATTCGGCGATGCGGTTGTCGATCGTGCTGAGCAGGTGCGGGGTGATGAGGCGGCGGTCCCAGCCTTCGCGGGCGAGTTCGAGGCCGGTCTTTTCCAGGTTGCCGCGCGTTTGCAGGTGGAGGGCGAGGATGCGGTTGAGCAGCTCGTCGCCGGTCGTCGCGCTCTGGGCGGCCACAGCGCGGGCCTGGTCGGCGGCGACGGATCGGGCGGCGGCGAACCGAACGATGTCGAGCCGGGCCCGCGTGCTGTCGGCCAGGCTGGCATTGGGGTTGTCGGCCAGGTCGTAGGCGGCGATCTCGTGCGCCATGTCGCCCAGGCGGTCCCAGTCGTCGGACTCGGCGGGCAGGCTTGGGCGGGCCTGGCCGGAAACGGCGGCGAGCTGCGCGGCCTCGGATGCGATGGTGGCCCAGCCCGCATCGTCGTTGGTGAGTTGAACCGGCGGCGGCGTCGGCGGCGGGGTTCGGCGCGTCGATGCCCGCAGGCGGCGCACTTCCTCGGGGCTCGGGTCGCTCGAGCGCGGCGGCGTGCTGAGGTGCGAAAACACCGCATCGTTGACGCCGCCGACGCCCCCGAGCAGGCTGTCCCAAAAGCCCATCGTGCTCGTGTCGCGCGGATCGGTTGTGGTGGCGTCGGGGGTGGGGGGGGGCATGGCTCAGTTGAGGACCAGGATGCGGATGGGGACGGTGCCGCTGGCGGCCTTGGCGCGAACTAGGGTCACGTTCAGGTCGCTGCCGCCGATCGTCGCCCTGGCCGTCGAGGGGCCGAGCGTGATGGGGTGGTTGCGGTTGGCCAGGAGCACGAACACCTGGCCGGCGACGGTGAACTCCACTTCCACGCTGATGGCCGTGCTCAGGCTCTCGTCCGGGTCGATGATGATGGTGAGGCTCTTGAACGTCGCGGGCGAGTCGGCCGCGGCTGACCACAGGGTTTCGGTGGATGTCCCGACAAGCTGGAGCTGGTCGTAGGCCTCGGTGCACACAAGGGCGTTGGGGCGGGCGAACGCCTCGACCGTGCGGCCGCCGATCTTGAGGCTCTGGGAGAGTTGGGTGGTGAGTGTGGCCATGATGGTGGTGGGGTGGGCTATTCGACCGGCACGGGCTCGAGGACGCGGGGCGGGGCGGCGGGCTGGCTGATGGTGGGCGGCGGCGGGCTGAACGCGGCGGCCGCGGCGGCCTGTCGCTGGGCCAGCTCACGCTGGAGGTGGGGCCTGATCTCCTCGGGGGTGATGCCGGCGGCCTGGCAGTGGGCGCGGAGGGAGGCGGTGTAGCGCTGCCAGTATTCGGCCGTGAGCTTGCCGGGCACGGGGCCGGATGCCAGGTCGTCGGCATCCCTCGCGGCGCGGCTGAGCACGGCGGGGTAGAGCGTGCGCTCGCGGGTCTGGCGCATCTGGCCGATGGTCATGTCCATGTCGGCCAGGATGTCGGGGCCGGCGCCCGCGGCGGCGTAGCGGTTGCGCACGTTGACCAGGTCGGTGAAGGCGTCGGCGTTGAGCGCGGGGTCGAACCGCGGGTCGTGCTTGATGCTGGCGATGGCCGAGAGCATCTGCACGGCGGTTGGGCTCGGGCCCGCGGCTGGGTTGCCGGGCTCGGCGCTCTGGGCGGCCACCCTCATGGCCTGGGTGGGGCTGGCCAGGGCCACGGGATAGAGCGATTGAACATCCGCGGGCAGTTTCTGGTACTTCTGGCCGCCGGCCCTGCGAACGCTGGGCAGGGCCTCGAAGGTCTCTTTGCTGAGTTTGCCGTCGCGCAGGGCCTCGGCGCGGGCGATGTGGTAGAGGCCGTCGCCCAGGTCGATCTGGCCGGTGATCGGGTCGGTGAACTCCGAGTCGATCCCCTGGAGCAGGGTCTTGCTGGCCTCGGCGGCGGCCCGGCGCTTGGCGGCGGCCTCCTGGGCCTTGCCCAGGCTATCGAGCCCGCGGGCGAAACTGTCGGCTCCCGCCCTGATGACGCCCGCCCGTGCCTGCCGGCGGCGGATGGCCCGGTCGGCGGCCCGATCGTCGAGCAGGGCCCGCTGGTACGCGCCCCGCTGGTCCAGGTCCTCGCGCCGGAGCGCGAGCTCGCTCTCGGCGATGCCGGCACGCTGGGCATCCTCTTCGCGGCGCAGCTCGTCGGCCCGGTCCTGCTGGTCGCGGGCGAACTCACGGTTGCGCTCCTGGCTGCGCTCGTCGGCGTCGATGGCCAGGGCCTGGCGTGCGGCGGCGGCGCCGATGTTGGCGCCGGCGAGCAGGGCGGCCCGCGATTGCTCGGCGGCCTGGGCGCGGCCCACGCTCGCCCCCGCGGCGGCGGCCAGGTCCATGAGGGCGGATGATCCGTAGGTCCTGATGATCGGCATGGGTGGTCGTGCTTTCACTCGCCGAGCAGGCGCGGGTTGAACTCCGAGTCGGTGATGAGCAGGTAGCCGGTGGCGTGCGTGCCCACCGCGCCGGGGCGCACGGCGCCGAGCTCGTCGGCCATGACGCCCATGAACAGGCCGGGCCGCCCCAGGCCGCGCTCGATGGCGTCGGATGTGTAGCGGAAGCGGTAGAGCGGCACGCCGCGGTGGGTCTGGCCGAGCGGCTCGACATCGCGCTTGAGGCGGCGGTCGCAGAACAGGCCGCCGATGACGGTGCCGATGCCCGTGCCCACGCCGCCGGCGATCGACCCGCCGATGGTCTCGAGGAACCCGCGGCTGTTGCCGCGGGCGGCGGCCTGGGCGGCGTTGTTCTGCATGATGAGGTTGGCGATGGTGCTGGCATCTGGCGCGGCATCCATCCGGCGCTCGATGAACCCGGCGCGGTCGGCCAGTATCTGGTCCATCGCCCCCCGGAACGTGGTTTCAACATCGGCCGCGCGCAGGCGGCCCTCGCGGGCCACATCGGCGCCTCGGCTGGCCACCCCGATGGCATCGCCCTGGGCGGCCGCGCGGGCCCCCGTGCGCCGCTCGGCGATGCCGGAGCGCAGGCCGGCTATCGACTCGTTGATTCCCTGCTCGATGCGGCCGGATGTTTCGCGGTTGCGTTTGCGCAGGGCGGCGAGCACGGTGTTGCTCGCGTACCCGCCGGTGATGGCGTCCTGGGTGGTCCTGGCGTCGGCGCTCGCGGCGGCGCGGCGGGCATCGCTCAGGGCCTGCCGGCCCTGGGTCTCGGCCAGGGTCAGGGCCTCCTGGTAGCCGGCATCGACAGCGCCGATGCGCTCGTTGGCCAGGCGGGCGAGCTCGGCCTGGTCGTCGGCGCTCGCGGCGTTGTCGGCCTCGACGCGGGAGCGGATGCCGGTGAAGGTGTCGGTGAGCTCGTCCTGGCGGCGCTCGTTGATGCGGAACAGGCGCTGGTAGCGGTCGTCGTTGGCGCGGTTGGCATCCTCGATGTCGCGGCGGAGCTGGTCGAGGGCGGCCTCGAAGCTGTTGGCCGGCAGGGCGGCGGGGTACGGGGAGCCGTCCTGGCCGGCGGGGATGTTGCCCTGGTTGCCCGTGGCCCGTTGCAGGTCGGCGTACTGGGCGGGGAACTGCGTGCGGAACTGCTCGTCGGAATAGAACAGGCCGCGGTAGCGCACCCCCTCGCGGGTCTGCTGCCGGCCGTCCCGCTGGTAGGACTCGCTCACACGCTGCGGGACATCCTGCTGCGATCGGTACACCGTCCCGGTGTTGCCCTGGTTGCGCTGCCAGGCCCGGAAGAACGCGGGCGCCCGCTCCTGGAACTCGGCGCGGTTGGCGAAGCGGCGGCTGCCCACGCTGAACGATCCGTCGGCGTTTCGCGTGACTCTCGAGGCGGCGGTGCTGGTGTTGCGTGCGGGCATGGGGTTGGGCCTCAGTCGAGCGTGCCGAGCAGGATGCGGATGTCCACGACGCCGGCGGTCAGGTCGTCCAGGTTGGCGCCGGTGGCCACGGCGGCGAGTCTGAGCTCGGTGGGGCTGGCCATGTCCTCGATGCCGACAAGGCTCGAGAACTGGTGCACCGTCGAACCCGGCGCCACGGCGACGTTGTAAGCCGGCGCGTAGCGGTCGAGGTCGCCTGCGACACCTGCCGAGAGCGTCAGGCTGGCGAGGCCGCTCGCCGACCACTGGCTGGTGGGCCGGATCAGGACGCCGTGCACGGCCTGGCGTGGCTTGAGCGTGAGCAGCTTGATGTCGCCGCTGGTCCCCGCGATGCCGGCGAAGTCGTCGGTGTCGAAGGTCGTGCGGGTCCAGAACAGCAGGTAGGCGCGGCCGATGCTCTGCAAGGCGCGGCGCTGCCGCGTGTCGGTGTGGGCCTGGCGGTCGAAGGCGGGCACGGGATCACCTCCTGCGCCCTCGGGGGCTGACGGAGAGCTGCATCTGCTCGAGGGCGAAATCGGAGGCGGCGGCGGTGATGGCGAGCCTCAGCATGTGGCAGGCCGCTCGGCGGCGCAGGCTGACGGGCCGCTGGTAGCCCCCGCCGGCGGTGATGGTCCAGCTCGCCACCTCGCCGCCGTTGGTCATGGCGGCGAGCTGCTCGGGGCTGGCGGCGACGAACCACCTGGCGGTGATGGCGCTCGAGCCGACGGTCGGGATGATGTGCACATGCTCGGCCATGGCCTCGGCGGTCATGGCCCCGAAGGGGAGCACGGGGATGTCGAGCTCGGCCTGGATGTCGAGGTCGCCGCCGTCACCCTGATCGCTTGCGAGCGAGTCGTCGAACCGGCGCAGGTGCCCGTCATAAGAGCCCAGGTAGATGTCGCGGAGCGCCGGGTCGGATGCGTCGGCGGTGGCGACGGACCAGGGGTTCATGCCCGGCGCGGCGCCGTCCTGGTCGTAGACGGCCTCGGTGAAGGCGTCGGCGGCCAGGCTGTAGACGATGTGCACGGCGGCGTCGGACTTCGCGCGCGGCGTGCGGTAGATGTGCAGCGTGCGGTCGGCGTGCCTGAACGCGAGCTGGACGAAAACATCGCTGGCATCCAGGCCGTCGAGCAGATCGCCCATGCGGCGGGCCGATACGTGCTCGGGCGGGCTGACACCGGGCAGGAAGCGGTACAGGCCGGCCGATCCCAGGACCCACACGACCCCGGCATCGTCGATGGTCCAGGCCCGTGGCCCGAGGATGCCGGTGGCCTTGCTGAGGACCTGGAGCTGGCCGCCGATGCCGGGGTCGCCCACGAGCCAGTACATGCTGCGGTGCGTGCCGAAGATGAAGTAGTCGCGGTCGTAGCCGAATCCCGCGGTGATGGGCTCGGCGGGCTGGCCCACCTCGCCGTTGTTGCCGGCGATGGCGGCGGTCTCGAAGGGGTCGGCGTTGTAATCGAAGTCGCCCCACTCCAGCGAGCGGCCGAGGTAGTAGATCGTCGGGTCGGCGATCGAGTTGAACAGCACGGGCCGGCCCCGCCATGCGGCGATGCCGCGCATGCCCGTGGGCACCTCGCCGAGCGGGTTGCCGTCGTCGTCCTCGTCGGCGAGCCACGCCTCCGTGGTGAGCCCGAGCGGGTCGGTGACTTTGCTGGTCGATCCATCGACCGAGTAGAACCGGCCGTTGAAGGTGGCCACCTGCACCACGGGGTTGTAGTGGCCGGCGCCGTCGCACCGCCTGGGCCTGGCGTCGGCGATGCTGACGATGTCCACGTAGCCGCTGGTGAAGCCCGCGATGAGGCTCTCGGTCTCTGCCACGGCCTGGTCGGTGTCGAGCTCCGGGGAGGGATCGACCAGGCGGCCGCCGAAGGCGTAGGCCGCGGGCGTGGCCGAGGCGCCGGCGAAGCAGATGCCCGCGAGCAGGCTGGTGTCCATCTCGGTGAGCTTGGCGGGCGCGATGGCCGCGGCGAAGGCGGCCCAGCCGGCCATGCTCGAGGGCGTGAAGGTCTTGACGGTGCCGCCGTTGACCTTCCACTTGACGGTCATGCTGGCCATTGCCGCGCCGTCGTCCTCGAAGCGCTGCCAGGTGTCGGCCCGGAACGGGGGCAGGCTGGTGTCGGCCGGCGTGTAGGTGGCGAGTACGAAACGGGCGCCCGCGGCGATGCCCACGAAGCGGATGGTGGAAAACGTGTCGGTGCGCCCGGAGAAGTAGTCGGCGGTGTCGGCCGCGTGGAGCACCTCGATGAGCAGGCCGTTCATCCGGTCGGCGGTGAAGCGCAGGGCGGCGCCGGGGATATCTTCGACGGCCGATCCGCCCGTGCCGTCGATGCCGGTCGTGGCATTGCGGCGGCCGCGGACCTCGACCTGGTAGCGCTCGGCGGGCGCGGTGGTCGGGAGCAGGAACGTGCTGGTGTTGGCGGCGGTGTTGCCGATCAGGAAGCGGGTCACGTTGTCGATGTAGGCACGGCCAGCGGATGGGGCGCTCGAACTGCTGCCGGCGAAGGTGCTGAGCACGCCCGCGGTCGTGAGGCCGTAGCTGGTCCAGTCGCTGGGAACCCAGTACCTCGCGGGCGTCGGGTTCTGCTTGCTGAACCTGTTGAGCGCGAACTTCTCGACCGGCGGCCGCGGCACGATGCGCGTGTACTCGAAACTCTTGATGTACCACCGATCGGCGACGGCATCGGCCGTGCCGTTGAACGGGATGCCGATGCAGCCGACGCGGTTCTGGGCGCTGAACGTCGAGTCGGTCACGCTGACCATGAGGCGGGGCTTGGTGGTGCCGATGCCCTCGGCCGGCCATGTGCATGTGGCGCTCACGGTGTCGGTGCTGCTCCGCCAGATTCGGATGGTGGGACCTGCGCGGCCCTGCGTGGTGGCGTCCCAGGCATCGCCCGAGAGCGCGGCGGGCGTGTAGCCGGCGATGGCGGTGAGCGTGCCGGCGTTGAAGCGGCGGAGCTGGAGCTGGATGGTGTCGGCCGAATCGCGTACCAGTAGGGCTACCCAGAAGCTCGAGAGGTCGCCCGCGGCGTTGATGAACGGGCCGAACCAGGTGCTCTCCCCTTCGTTGCCGGTTTCGTTGTTGTCGAGGGTGGCCTCGCCGGATGCGAACAGCGTGACCGTGGCATCGGGCAGGCAGTCGCCGAGCACGCACAGGCCGGGCCAGTTGGTGCCGTCGAAGTCGATGACCAGGCCGCCGGCATCGTTGTTCTCGAGCGGGTCGCCGGGCGTGCCGGTGAGGTCGTTGGCCTTCACCTGGTAGCCGTAGTTGATCGTGGCGCGGGAGTTGGCCGGGTCCAGCTGGAAGCCGGCCAGGTCCTGGCGTGAGCCGGGGATGGTGGGATCGGTCCCGAGCTCGCTGGGCGTGGCGCCGTCGGTCTGGACGATCGCCTGCGTGAACCCCTCGGCGACGGTCGCGTAGAACCCGCTGCCGAGCTGCGGGTTGGATGTCGAGACCGGCAGGATGCCCAGCCCGTTGACCTGGCGGGCGCCGGACTCGCCGAGCGGCGAGTCGGTGGCGCGGGCCAGGGCTGGGCGGCGGCCCAGGCCGTAGCGCCCGCTCCTGGGCGGGAGCATCACGACGTTGCGGGCGTGCCAGGTGGTGCCGACCGGCTGGCGCGCGTAGGGGAGCGAGCGGTCGATTCCTCGCGCCGGAAAGTCGAGCGGGATGAACGTGGCCGGCGCGGGCATGTGGGGGGAGGGGGGGGGCGGCGTCGCTTTCAGAGCGGCATGGAAGTGGCGGCGCAGGGGATGTACCAGAGGTCGAGTTTCGCGCCAGAGAGCAGCTGCAACTCGCCGTTGTCGGCGGCCCAGTCGGCGATGAAGTTGATGTAGGGATTCATCACGGCCGCGCCGGTGGGGCTGACGAGGCCGCGGACGCCCGAGCCGATCACGAAATCGGCCTGGCCTCCCGCCGCGGGGATGAATCCCGAATCGAACTCGCTGCCCAGGATGATGTTCTCGTACAGGGCCCCCGCTGCGCTGATGTCGCCGCTGGCCACGGCGCCCACGACCATGCCGGCGCTGCCGACGCCGAGCTCGAGGCCGCTGATTGCAACATCCTCCGGGCTGTTGAGCGTGCCCGTGAGCCTCGCCGCCAGGATGGCGCTGCGCGGGATGACGTTGCCCTCAACCAGGACGCCGGATGTTCCGGCCGATGTTCCGGGCTCCATCGCGGCCGATGGGCCGAGGATGATGTCCTGCTGGATGATGAACGTCGTGCGGACGATGCCGGTGGCGCGGTGGGTGAACGAGCGCACGGTCGAGTGGATCGTGCCCGCCAGCGTCGGGCGCGGCGACAGCCTGGGGTCGGTGATGTGGCCGTCGATGTCGGCGTTGGCTTGGCGGAGCGGCATGTGGGTGGTCCTGCTGGGGGGCGTTTGGCGTGCGGATCGGGTGGGGGAGTTCAGGCGTCGGATGCCGGCGTGAGGAAGATGTGCCAGATGTCGATCACGGCGCCGGCGCGGAGAACAAGCGTGCCGTTGCCGGCGAACGCGGCGGCGGCGTTGATGTAGAGGTCCACGGCGGCGGAAAAATCGGCATCGCCCACGGCGGCGCGGTAGGCGTTGGCGAACGTCTGGGCGGCGGCGGTGGCGCCGGCGGTCTTGGCGCCGAGCACGGGGAAAGCACCCTCGAGGATGTCCTCGAAGGTCGCGGTTCCGCCGAGCACGGCGGCGGCGCCGGAGGCGACCACCGAGCCCAGGCCGAGCTCGCCGGAGGTCGTGTTGCTGCCGGTGGCCTCGACCCGGCCGCGGATGCGGCTGGCCACGGGGCACACGCGGCCGGTCGGGAAGTCGAGCAGCTTGACGCCGGCGGCCAGGCTGGCGGCTCCGCCGGCGTTGGTGATGAGCGGAATGTCCGCGCCGGTGAGGATGCGGGTGCGGGTGATGCCGCCCCTGGCCATGTGCTTGACCTGGCCGGTGAGCGTGGAAGCGAGTTTCTTGGGCAGGCCGATGGGGCCGTGCTGGGTGATGTGGTTGTCGATTCGGATGGCGGTGTTGGCTTGGCGCGGCATGGGGCGGGGCTTCCTGTTTCAGAGCGTGATGGGTCCGAGCGGGTGCGAGCTGGGGCGATGGCGGGCCTGGCGGCTGGCGGCGCCGCCGGTGAGGCGGCCGTGGATGGGCTGGTTGGCGGCGTCCTGGCTCTTGAGCAGGGCCAGCTCGGCCATGGCGCGGGCCATTTCGTGGCTCTCGGCCTGGTCTTGGAGGTCGAGGGTGTAGGCGCGGGCGAGCATGATGATGGCGTTCTCGAACTGGTCCGGGAGCGGGAGCTGGCGGTCGTCATCGCTGCCGTCGTCGGCGATGTTGGCCCACTCGCGGGTGTAGAGCAGCTCGAAGGCGCGGGGGTCGCTGGTCTCGGGCGTGGGGTAGACCATCGCCTCCTTGACGGGCAGGGGCGACGATGGCGAGGGTGTGAAGTGCGGCGGGATGCTGATGTACCAGCGGCCGTAACCGCCGGCCGATGCGCTGTGGAGCTGCATCATCCGAACCGGGTCGATCTGCACGATGCCGAAGGCCGAGCCGGGCGCGGTGATGGCGATGAGCTGGCGGAAGTCGTCGGGCAATCGCACGAACCGGCTGTCGGCGGCGGTGGCCAGGTGCACCGGGCCGGCGACGGTCCAGCTCCAGCCGGAGTAGGCGCAGAGGAAGCGGCCCGCCCGGTTGAGCGTGTGGTAGAGGTTGTGCCGGCTGTCGGGCGCAGCGCCCGCGCCGTGCTCCATGAGGTCGATGGCCTGGCGAACGGTGAGCATGGAAGCCGCCGCGGGCCGGGAGGGGCCCGCGGCGGTGAAGGAATGAGCGGGGTGGCTAGCTGACGTTGCCGGAGTGCTGGAAGGCGGTCCAGCCCTTCCAGATGGCGCGCCTGACCTGCGCGCCGGTCGTGGCTTCGAGCGCGATGCCGCAGATGGGGGCGACGGCGGCGAGCGCCTCGAGCTCGGTGAGCGTGTAGGGGGTGGCGTAGGTCTGGGCGTTGGTGGGGACCAGGAACTCGCCGGCGTTGGCGCCGTTCATGTTGACCAGGCCAACGCCTTCGAGGAGGAACTTGCCCTCCTTGTTGTCGGCGAGCGGGCTGTCGCCCTGGTACACCAGGGCGATGCGTGCGCCGGCCTCGGTGGTCATGCTGATGGCGGCGCCGAAGATGTAGCCGGTGGGGCCGTCGGCGACAACGGACGGGTCGAGCCCAACCATCGCCTGGCCCGATGCCGCGGCGAACGCGAGGTTGCAGCCGACGATGGCGCCCTTCGTGAGCGTCGCGCCGGTGCGGTTGATGAGGTCTACGAGTATCGGGGTCGGCGTGGCGCCGCCCTTGATGTTGGCGTACCCGGTGGGCATGGGTGTGGCCTTTGGTGTGTGGTGCGTGGGGGGAACGACGGGGCCGGGGGCGGGCCGCGGATGCGGCCCGCCCCCGGCGGGCTGGCATTACGTGCGGTTGGCGGGGCGGACGACGGCCTGGCGGCGGCGGCTGGTGCAGACGTTCTGGATGCGGCTCTCCATGAACATCGCGTCGATGTCGCGCTGGGTGGCGCCGCCGTCGATCGGGCCGACCCGCTCGAAGAAGTGGTTTTCGTGCCCGACGGGGTAGAGGTGGTGGCCGTTGACCAGGAAGTAGCGCGGCTGGCCGGTGGTGTAGGGCGTATCGGTGTAGCCGGAGCCGGTCTCGTTGAGCAGGTTGGTGTCGAGCTCGCTGCACCGATCGATGGGCACGCCCATGAACACGGGCCGGCCGTAGGCGGGGTCCTGGGGGCCGGCGCGGAACTGGTCGTTGCCCTCGCGCAGGCCTTCCTGGTAGATGCTGCGGCCGTTGCCGTTGGTGAAGATGAACAGGCGCTGGAGGTCGTCGGATTCGCCGTAGCGTTGGTAGTTGGGGATGTTGTCGAAATCGATGTCCTGGAACGCCGCGTCGAGGGCCTGGAAGATGCCGCTGGAGCCGTAGGGGTCGGTGTGGTCGTAGGTCTTGACCACGTTGCGCCAGGCCTCGTAGTCGTTGGGCACGATGTTGGCGAGCGTGGTCTGGTTCGCGCTCCAGCCGGGCGGGAGGTAGCCGTTGGTGCCGTCGGCGTCCTCGACGATGTAGGCCAGGAAGCTGAACGCTTCGGGCTTGGGGTTGTTGGTCTGCGCCTCCATCGTGGTGGCGTCGGGGCGTTTCCAGAAAATGCCCTCGAAACCGTTGGCGTGGTCGGTGATGAGGTCCTGCATCAGCGACTCGCGGAAGTTCTTGAACGCCACAAGCTGGTCGCCGTTGCCGTTGAACTCCACTTCCTGGTGCGTGTACGTACCGTCGGACTCGTAGAACGCCCAGTTGTACTTGAGGATGCTGATCGTGTTGCTGCGGCCGGGCGTGCGGATCTCGCCGGGCTCGTAGGTGCGGAAGCTGTTGCGGGCCACAAGCTTGACGCGCTCGGTGATGTACTCACCGCCGCGCAGGGCCTTCTTGGGGCGGCCCTTCCACATGCGCGCGAACGTGAAGTTGCGCTTGGTGGCCTCGTTGATGATGTGCTCCGGCCCGCTGAGCGGCTGGGGCTTGCTCAGGTTGAGCCAGTTGCCGAAGGTTGAGACTGGCATGGAACTGTTCTCGTGTGCGGTTGACGCGCGCCGGGAGCCGGTCGCCGCCCGACGGGAGCGGCTATCGGTGGCCGCGTCCGGCCGTCGTCGCCCTGGCGAACTTCATCACGGCCTCCTGCGGCGTGCGCGTGCTGGTGATGGCCTCGAACGCGATGCGGTCGCGGTCGTCCTGGTTCAGCTCGGCATCGCCGCGGGGGCGCCGATCGGCCGTGAGGGGCTGATCGGCCAGAAGGTCGTCGGGGTCGTCAACGTCGGGCGTGGCCGCGGATGCTCCGCCGGCCGCGCGTGGCGCCTGCGCGCGTGCTGGGGTGCTTTTGCCTGCGACGATGAACGCGGCGTCGCGCATGATGGCGAGCGTCGAGTCGAGGCCGCCGGCGCGTGCGCGCCGTGCCCCCTTGTCGAGCTCGTCCATCTTCTTGACCACGCTGAGCAGAACGTCCTGGCTGGTGAGCTGCGGGTACTCGCGGGCCAGGCGGATCGCGGCGAGCTCGAGGTTGGCGGCGAGCAGCCTGTCCGAGGCCTCCCGCACCGTGGCGGCCTGCGCCTCGATGCGTGAGGCCACGCGCTTGCGGTCGTCCGGTTCGAGCAGGTCCAGGGCGTCGTCGATGCCTTCCGCGGCCGCGTCATCGGCGGGGTCGGCGTCGTCGGCTGCCTGGTCCTCGGGGTCGGCGTGGCCGTCGGCCGCGCCTTCCGTCTTGCGCCCCTTCGCGCCGGGCTTGGTATCGGGGTCGGCCGCCGGCTTGCCCTTGCGGCGTGCCTCGTAGGCACGCTGCTGGGCATCCTGGTGGGCCTTCCGAGCCGAGCCGAGCGCGATGATCTGCGCGTCGGTGAGAGTCTTGAGCGTTTCGTCGCCGTAGCCGTCGCGCCGGAGCGCGTGCCTGGCGTTGACCAGGCTTTCGCGCGCTCGGGCATCCTCATCGCCGGCGGATGAATCGCCGGCGGATGAATCGCTGGCGGATGAATCGCTGGCGGCAACCGCATCCATGCGATCACCGCCAGCGGCGGAGGAGGAATCGGCGGCGTGCTCGCCGCCGGCGGCATCGCCGGGCTTGGCCAGGACCATCTCCAGGGCCTTGCGGTCGAGAGCATCCTGGTCGGCCTGCTTCTTGGCGGCATCGGCCTGGGCCTGCTCGGCCGCCTGCTTGCGCGAGGCCTTGGCCGCGGGGTCGGCCGGCTTGGGCTGGGCGGGCGGCGGGGTGGGCGTTGCGGGGCCGTTCATGCGGCCAGTATGGGCAGCAACAAACAACCCCCGAAGGGATGCGACAGGGCGCCGCGCCTCGGGGGTTGTGTTTCACGGTCCGGCGGCTGGCGGGGCTACTTGCCCTTGCCGTTGCGCTTGAGCTCGCGCATGCGGGCGGGTTGAAGCTGGCGGCTGGTTCGCCTGGGGTCGGGCGAAGGCGCTTCATCGCCCTCGTCATCCGCGGCCGGCTGGGCCGGTTCGGCCTCGTGCCGCCCGGTCTCGGGGGCGGAGAAGTCATCCGCGGCCGGCTGGGCCGGCTCGGCCTCGTGCCGCTGGGCGTGGCTGCTCGTCGTCACGGGCCGGCCGGGCGCTCGCACGACCGGGGCCTGCTGCTGCGGAGCGACCTGCGGCGCCAGGTACAGGCGGGCCTTGAGCATCACGGGGAGGTTGATCTTGCCGGTGGTGATGTCGGCGGCGAGCTTGTCGGCGAGCTCGTTCATGCGGGCCTTGAGCCTGGTGCGCAGGCGCTCGTTGCGCACCGGCAGAGGATCGGGGCCGTTGAAGTGCTCAACATCGAGCGCCAGCGTGTGGATGAGCAGCTCGGGGTGCGTGGGTGCGGCCGGCGCGGCGGGCGGGAACGGGTTGCTCGGGTTCATGGCGTGGGCTCCTGGGAATGGGGCGGATGGATCAACGGTCCCGTGTGTAGCCGGTCTCGCGGGCGTGGGCCTCGGAGGATCGGCGGTCGGACACGATGCGGCGACCGTCGAGGGTCGCGTAGGCGCCGCTGGCGAGCAGGCGGACCTTGTGGCCGTACCTGGACACGATGCGGCCCTTCTCGCGCGTGCGCGGCAGGCTCAGGCTCACGGGCAGCTTTTCGTGCGCGTAGCGGACATCGTGGCCGGGCAGGACGCGGCTGGTGAGCGCGGCGCTGTAGACGCGATGGTACACCACGGCCTCGCGGTCGTCGGGGCTGGCGGGTCTCCAGGCGTTGCCCTTGCCCGTGAACACGATGGCCTCGGGCAGGGTGGTGTGGATGGACGCGGTGATCTCGCGCGTGCGGCCGCGGCTGTTGGCGAAGTCGTAGCGTGGCATGGTGTTCAAGGCCCGTCGGTGTCGGTCCCGTCGGCCGGCGCCGGCGGAACGTCTTTGGTGATCCCGGTATTGAGCAGCGAGAGCTTGGCGGCATCGCACAGGCCGATGGCGGCGGCCCGCGAGCCCGAGAACAGGAACCCGATGGTCTCGGTCTGGTTGTTCTCAAACTTGGCGTAGGCGAGCAGCACCGCGAAGTTGCGCCGGGCCAGCTCGGCGAACAGCTCGGCCTGCGTGGCGAGCTCGAGCGGGGACGGCACGTAGCCGCCCTCGGCCTTGTTCCCCTTGCCGTTGTCCCCGTTGGCGCGGCTCATCGCCGGCACCGATGGCCGGCGCCTTTGGGCTTGCCGCACTTGGCGCAGTTGCCGGCGGCCATTGCCTTCATCTGGCCGAGCGCGGCGAGGTAGCCGGTGGGCTTGGCGTTGCCCGGTGATGGGCCGGGCTTGACGCCCTTGCTGCTCGGGGGCTTGGTGCGTTTCATGGTTGAACCTCTCGGATCACTTCACGGCCAGGCTGCGCCGATCGCGGCTGGCCGTCTGGGCGTCGGTGTTGCCGGCGGGGGCTCGGGCCGCCGGTCGCTGCATCGGCTTGCCGCTCCCGCCGGCGGCCTGGGCGGCGAGCTCCGGCGGAACCAGGCCGAACAGCACGGGGTTGGCCATTCGCTGGGCTCTGGCCAGCATCTCGAAGTCGATGTAGCGGCGCGCGGCGTTTGGGACGTTGAGCGCGTTGAAGCGGTCGGCGTAAATCTCCTGCCAGCGCAGCCACGGCTTGGTCACCATCTGCTCGGCCTCGTTGACCACCATTTCGGTGGTGAGCGCGATGTTGCGCTGGAGCGTGGCCTGATCGACCAGCTCCATGCTGTAGGGTTCGATGGTGATGGTGAGCGGGTCGAAGGCGAGCATCTGCCCGTTCTCGTCGGGGCCGCCCTGGTACTCGGCGATCTGCACGCGGGGCTGCCCGTGCTCCTGGGCCCGCTCCGGCGATTCGGGCAGGTGGAACTTGAATCTGACTTCGGGGCGGTGCCAGAGGTAATCCATCGCCACCCGGAGCAGCTCGATAACCCCGGCGCGAAAGCGGTTCTGCATCATCCGCACCCGCAGGTTGCGGGCCGCGCCGATGCGGCTGACTTCCTCGGCGGTGGCGTTGGTCGTGGCGCCGCGGACCTGCTCGGTGAGGCCCGTCCGGCGGTCGAGTCGCTCGCGGAGCAGGCCGAGGTAGTTGAGGTTTTCGGGGTTGGCGCCGCCGACCTTGAACGGCTGCATCTTGCCGTTGAAGTTGGGGATGGCTATCACGCTGGCGTTCTTGAAGGTGGTGATGGCGCGGACCACCTCGGGCTGGCCGTCCACCACGATCCCCTGCTTGGCGCTGCCGGCATCGTCGGAGGCCTGGCCGGCGTGGGCGTTGATCTCGTCCACAAGGCTCTGCGTGACGGCGAGCGGGCTGAGCGGGTAAATCTGATCGGGAACCAGGCTCACGCCGAGCATCACGTAGGGGCCGGTGCGGGGGCCGCGGAATCGGCGCGGCGGTCGTAGGAACGCGGTCTGGCCCTTCTTGTCCGTGCCGGGGTACCAGCTCAGGGTGTAGATCAGCCCCGTCTCGGGCGCGTAGAGCTCGTAGCCGGCGACCTGGCCGCGCTCGACGCGGCCGATGGCGTGGCCCATGCCCATGCGATCGAGGGCATCGTCTACACCGTGCTCGGAGCCCAGGGCGTCGAGCTGGGCGGCGTCGAACAGGGGCTTGCCGCCCTTGCCCTTGCGCATCTTGAGCTTCTCGACATCCTCGATCCAGATATGCCCCATGAACCGCGCCGCGCGGTAGCGCGAGGCCTGGGGATCGACAAAGAACCGCCTCGGCGCGAGCCGGTTGACAACGGGCCAGAGTCCCCTGGGCCTGCCGGCCCGCTCGTCGCGCATCGTGTCGGGGCCGGCGTCGTAGCCGGGCACGCGCTCGAGCGTCACCATGCCGACGGCGAACCCGAACTGCATGTCGATCGCCAGCTCGGTGAGGGTCTCGGCCAGGTTGACGGCGGAGACCCAGGCGTTGAGCGCGGCCTGGCAGCCGGCGATGCGGGGATCATCCGGCGGCACTTCCGGGTGGGTAAGCTGCACGCGCGGGTTGGAATCCACGAGCGTCGGGATGGTGTTGGTGATCCACTCGTATTCGTGGTTCTCGTGGTCGTCCGCGACATCGTCGGCCCAGTCTGATCGGTAGCTGGCGCCCGCGTACCGGCGGATCAGTTCCTCCTGCATGGAGGTGTGCAGGTCGTTGAGGTTGACGGCCTCGACGATCTCCTGCCACAGGCTTTCGGCCGTGAACTTCATGGGTCAACTCTGCCCCTGCGGCCGGCGGCACGGCCCGCGTGCGACAGGGCGGGGCCTACCGCCTGCGGAGCCGTGTGTTGCCGAAGTGCCCCGCGGCGGGCGCTTTGGCGGCGGCCTCTTTGTTGAATCCGAAGATGTCGCCGAGCGTGCCCGGCGCGTAGGGCTCGGTCTTGGGCCTCTCGAAGTGCGTGACCTCCATGCGGGCGTGCCAGGCGTAGGCGGCGGCCATGACCAAATCGGGCGAGCCCCCGCCGGGGAGCCTGATCTTGAGCTGCTCATCGCGGGCGCGGTCGGTCTTGCCGGGTTCTTCACCGCGGGCGAACCATTGGAGTATCCGCATTTGCCGGATCAACTCGTGGCTTCGCAGCTCGAGCTGGCGGTTGAGCACGGCCAGGCGAAGGTTGCGCAGGGTGAAGTCATCGTACACGCGGGGATGGCCGAGCTTGTCGAGGATGTGCCGGCCGGCCTTGGTCTCGTCGCGCTCGTGGTAGAGCCAGGTGTAGGCGTAGTCGTTGTACAGCCGGCGCATGATGGGCAGGCCAACCTGCCGCTCGAGGCAGACAAACACGCCGTTGTGCCCGCCGTAGTAGCAGCACAGGGCGTAGAGAACGCGGTCGAAGGTCTCGCCCCATCGGCCGTGGACCTCGGCCACCTGCCGCGGCGTGGTGGTGCCCGGCCCGATCGCCAGAACGATGGCGGCGTCGTAGTCGCGGCCCTCCATGCCCAGGGCGCAGTCGCCGCCGAGGATGTAGGTGAGGCTGGGGCTTGGGGCCTCCCAGATTTCCAGGCGGCCGCCGTGCATGGGCAGGCGGGTGAACATGAACCGCCGGCGCTTGAGCTCGGCCGGTTGCAGCCTGGTGAGGCTGATGGCGGGGGCAGCGTGCGGTGGCAGGGGGCCGGCGGTCCTGGTCATCGCGTGGCTCCGGCCGGCGCGGGCGCGGCGGGTCGGGGGCGGATGATGCTGCCGTCGGCCGTGATGGGCGCCCAGAAGTCGAGCGAGCCGATGCGGCCCTTGCCGCGGGCCTTGTCGGCGGCGAGGGCTCTGGCCTCGAGTTCGGCCAGGGCGTCGGGGTCGAATACCGGCGAGCCGTTGAACGATTGGAAGCCGCCCCGCAGACGCACGCGGCGCTCGGCCTCGCAGCTCCAGGTCCTGGTCTCGTACCACCGCACGTCCTCATCGTCGGCGCCGGGGTTGTCGCGGATGCCCCCCTCGTCCCAGACCCAGAAATACTCGTGGCGCTGGCGCTGCCTGGCCTGCTCGAGGTTCTCGCCGTCGGCGGTGTTGGCCATTACCCATGGCGCATGAATCTCCTTCTCCATCCAGGTCTCCCCCTGGGTGGCCGTCGCGGCGAGCAGGTACCGGGTCTTGCGCGTGCCGCGGCGGCGCTGGAGCATTTCCCGCCACAGGCTGAGCGGGGGCTGCTCGTCGAAGCAGATGAGATCGGGGTTGATGCCCTGGAGGTAGGTCCAGGACCGATCGGCCGAGGCGATGAACACCTTGTCGCCGTTGGGCCAGACGTAGAACTTGCTCGTGCCCGAACCGCACCACGTCCAGCCGGCGGTGAAGCACTCGGTTTCGAGCTGGGTCTTGAGGATGTCGAACTGCTTGAACTCCTGGCAGAACCAGATGGCGATGATCGGCCACTCCGGCGTTGGCTGGTGCGGGTGGGCGTGGTCCACCCACCAAGCGAGCTCGGTGCCCATGGCGCGGGTCTTGCCCCAGCCGTTGCCGGGGAACATCGCGCGGACCACGTGCTTGGACTGGTGCATCTGCACCTGGCCCTGCGGGTGCGGCGCGTACCAGAGGCTCGGGCGGTTGCGGCGTGCTTCCTCGACCACCTCGAGCGCGGCGGCGATGGCCTCGATGTCGGCGTGCTGGGCGTAGCCGCGGCGTTCAGGGCTGGCCTTCTGGGGTCTTGGCATGGGCTCGCCTTGCCGGCGGGACGAGGTGCCCCAGGTTGTGGCGCATGAGCACGCTGACGGCCTCATCGAGGCTCGGGGGATCGACGGCCTCGCCGTGCTGGTCGCTGAGGTAGACGCCCTGCGCGGTGTTGCCGAGCATCCGATCGAGGTACTGCTTGACCGCGAACCGCCAATCGTCGCCCTCGCCGTCGGTGGCGGTGTCGATGAGGCGCTTCACGATCTTGCGCATGGCCGCGGGCGTCGAGGCCCGGAGCAGCTCGGTCTTGAGTTTCAGGGCCTGGCTCGCGTAGGGACTCCCGCCCTTGCCGAGCTTGTTGCCCTTGATGAACTTCCCGCCCGCTCCCCTGCCGGGTTGTGGCGGGCGGGGAGCGGGCTCGGGCGCCGGGGGGGGCTTGGCTGGCTTGCGCGGCTTGCTCATGCCGAGGTGAGGAACAGGTGCAGAAATCCGTGAAGGTCGGCCGTCGTGATCTGGCCGTCGCGGTCGGTGTCGGCCCTGGGGGCCGCCTGAAAATAGCCCTCGATGTAGGTGAACAGGTCCTGGACCGAGAGCCGGCCGTCCAGGTTGGCATCGGCAAAGCCTGGGCACCCGAGGCAGAGCACACCGCTGGACCAGTCGGGCGCGTGCCAGGCGACGATCGCGGTGGACCAGTAGCGGCCGGCGAAGGGGCCAGACTGCTGGCAGATGGCCACATGGCGGTCGCTGGTGTTGATGACAATGTTCCCGTTGGCGGCCTGCGTGTACACGGCATTGGCCAGGCGGATCGAGCCGATGGGCGGTGGCGCGCTGATCGTGACCTCCCAGTAGCGCTCCATGCCGGGCGCGACAGCGCAGCCCCGAGCGGCGGCGTCGGCGCGGAAAGCCAGGATGCCGAGCGCGCCGCGCGGGTCGAGCGGCGGGTCGTCGCCGACGCGAATCTGGTATTCGCGCTCGAGCGTCCACGGGTTCAGCCCACGGGCGAGCGGCATCATGGCGCACTGGTGCGTGGCCGGCTCCGTGCCCCATGTGACGATTGCCGGCTGGGCCTCCGCGGCGGGTGGCCCCAGGGCGGTCAGGGCGACGGCGGCGACGATGCTGCGGATGCTCATGCTGCGGATGCTCATGCTGCGGCTCCTGGGTTCGGGACCGGCGGAGTGCCGTTGGCCAAAACACACGATTGTCATGTCGTGTGGTGCGGGCCGCCGCTGCGACAGGCTGAGCGCGTGAACGCCGAAACGATCGAGTTGTGCCGGCAGCCGGTCAATAGCGCGATGACGGGAAAGCTGAGGAAGGCCAGTTGGTACTCGCCTGGCCGCTCGTCTGGCTCTCGCAGGCTGGCCCAGATTTTGAGGCGGATGGCGGCCATGGCTGGGATGTGGTCGAGGCCATTCTCGCCCTTGTGGGCAAGGCCGTAGCGGCGGGGGAACACATCGAGCCAGTGCTGGCCCTCCGGCACATGGCGGATCATGGCGCGGGTGTTCCGCAGGCTCGCGTACTCGCGGACGCCGGCATCCTGGGCGAAGGCCGTGAGCGTGATGGTCCAGGGTGTGGTATGTGGCGGCATCGGTGCGGGCCGTATCGGTGCGTCAGATGGTGTTGGCTCCGAGCACGCCGCGGCCGCGGCGTGCGAGGGCTCGGCGGCGGATGGCGTCCAGCGCCCGCTCGATGTGGCGGATGGACTCGGCGTTCTCCTGGCACTTGAAGGGGCCGGATTGCCAGGCCTGCATCCGGTCGAGCACGATGGCGAGCAGGACCTCGTTGCTGAGGCCGCGGATGGTGGCGCCCTCGTTGTGCGGGCCGGTGTGGAACACGAATCTTGTGGCGGGGATTCCTGGCACGCTGATGCTGTAGTCGGGCACGCTTCCGTCGTGGCTCGGCTCGCCGGTCGCGGTGATGGTGTAATGGTTGTTGAGATCGGCGGGGCAGTCGGGGATCAGGATGTGGGCGTGGACCTGGCGGTGCATGATGAACCTCGGGGTTGGTTGGCCGCGGCGACGGCGCGGTACAGGGTGTGGCGGGCGATGAACAGGGCATCGGCGACGTTGCCGGCCTTGCTCTTCACCCCCAGGGCGTTGCGCTTGAGCTTCCAGATGCTCTCGGCGTAGCGGGCCCGCCGCTCCTTGTGGAAGTCGGGATCATCGCCGCCGTCCTTGCGGTTGGGACGCGGGATGTCATCGCTCAGCCAGTCGCTGGGCGCGGGGGTCAGGATGCGGTCGCGGTCGATCGCCTCCATCGCGGCCGCAATCACCACCCCGACCGCCACGCCGTACAGCGGCAGGGTCAGCGTCGAGCGCTTGAAGGTCCGCGCGATCGCCGGCCGCGGCTTGTCCTCGGGCTTCTCCAGGGCGATGTGCGTGGGCCCGTGCTTGGCGATCACCGCGCGCACCGCGGTCGAGAGGTAGAGCAGCCGCTCCACCAGCCCGTCGGGGACCGCGCCGGGCGGATCGATGAACCCGTGCGCGATGCACAGGCCTTGGGGCCTGGTCGGGAACGACTCGATCACGCCCCAGCCCGTGCAGGTGAGGGATGGGTCGAGGCCGAGCACGCGGACGGGCGGCGGCGGTGCGGAGTGTGTGCGCTGGATCATGGCGCCACGTACCCCTGCCGATCAACCTCGGCGGTTGGCGGCACCACGTAGACGAAGAGCTCGGTGTACTCGGGCACGCGGTCGGTCTCGAATGGCGCGGCCTGGCGGCGGAACGCGCGGCCGCCCCACAAGATCACCTCGGGCGGTGTGATGAAGGGGTGGCACTTGAGGCGGGCGACGTGGTCGCGCTGGGCGGTGATGAGCTTGATGGTCTGCATGGTTGTGTTCTACTCCTCCACGGTTTCGGGTCGCAAGCCGCGACGCGCCGAGTGCTCACTCCCCCCGCGCTCCGGCCTCCATCGCCTCGCGGATCGCGTCGGCGATCAGGCGACGACCATCGGCCGTCACTTGCAGGTCGCCGTCCGCCGTGATGACCATGCTTTCAGAATACTTCAACTCGCGGATGAGGTCGTCCGCACGCTCCTCGGCCGTCTTGTCCTTCCAGTTCATCGTCGATCTCCTTTTGTCGGCGCGTGCCGTTCGGGACTCGGCCCGATAGTGGTTCCCACAACCGAATCCCGTCCGGCGCGTGCCGACACCGGCACGTCAGAAATCCGACACCCCACGGCCCCCACGATCGCCGCGAGCTCGCGCACCACCGCGCGACCCTCGGGCGTCGGCAGCAGCCCGCGGTAAAACCGCGAGCCTGGCCTGATGTTCATCCACCGCGCGTAGCCGCGCTCCACCAGCCGCCGCGCGACCGGGTTGTTGCGCGGCACATGCCGGGGCAGCTCCGCCAGGAGCCGCGTCTCGGGGCAGTAGAGGCCGGGCGTGGCCGCCGATGGGGCGGGAGGAGCGGTGTGGATCACCGGAATACCTCCCGGTTCTCCGCCGCCCGCCGCCGGCCCGCGCTCGCCGCGTGCTCGTCGCGCTCTTCTGGGGGGATGAACGCCATCCCGCACAGCCGGAAGCAGTCATCCTCCGTGGGTGTGGGCACGCGGACCTGGTGCGAATCCACCAGGTGCCCATCGATCGAGCCCTTGCCCTCTCCGGCAATGCCGAATCTCGCCTTCCACCGCACCAGGAAGTCCATGCCGAAGTCCGTCGGCCCGGTGCGCATCAGCTCGCACCACCCGCGGTTGGCGGGCGTGTAGCGGTAAATCTGCACGGGGATCGCCACCGCCGGGGCGTGCGCGAGCTTGAGCTCCAGCGAGCAGGCCAGGAAGCCCGGTTCGAGGCCGCGGACCACCCGCGCCAAGGGCGGCGGGGGGCTCGGGTTGAACAGGTCGGGCTCCTGCCGCGTCGTCGCGGCGATGCGGGCGAACAGGTGGTCGTTGTCCTCGGTCACGGGCTCCGGCTCGGCGAAGGGGTCCACCGGACGGCTCATCACCTCGGGAAGCGGGGCGATGATCTCGATGTCCCCGACCTCGGTGCGGCGGCGGCGAACCGAGCCCACGATCGCGCACGCGGGCGCGGCCATGCCCCAGAGCCGCATGGCCATCTGCGCCGCCGCCAGCGCGCGGGCAAGGGGGATGCGTGGGCCGGCGCTCACGGTTTGCCTCCTTCCCACGGCGTCATCATCCAGTGCAAGGCCACCATCGAAACGAACCAAGCGATGATGCGGCCGGATCGCGTGGTGATGAGCCACTTGCCCACGATCCAGGCGAACCAGAACAGGACGAGCACGGTGAACACCGGCCCGATACAAACGGCTTTGCAGGCCCGCTCGACCTGCCTGGGGCATCGCGGCGGGGATCGGAGGCCGGGGGGGGGCTGCCCGGCGGCGGGAGCGGGCTGGAGGCCGAGCTTGGCCGCCCAGTCGGCATCCTCGGCGGCGCCGAACTCGCGGCGCTCCCAGGCTTCGGTGTAAAGGTCCTGGAACGAGTACAGCGCGAAGGTGCGGATGATGTGCCACTGGCATGGCGCCATGGGCGGGGGCTGCGGCGTGGCGGGAACGAGCAGGGCGGTGGTTTTGAGGTAGGCCTCCGGGTCCACCACCCGCATGGCATCGAGCAGTCCGCCCCGAATCTGGTCGAGCTTGGCACGGCCGCGCACCATGTCGCGCTGGTTCGGGCTTGGGGGCTGCTTCATGGTCTGGCTCCTCGTGGGAAGGCCGGGGGCCGTCCTGGCCGGCCCGTGGCGGCTCGCGTGGCGTTGGCATCGGCCCGGCTCATGGCGTCGGAGGTGGGCTGGTCGATCCGGCCGAAGGCGAGTTCTCCGAGCGTGACGGCTGGAAGTCGAAGGATGCAGGCGGTGCACACGCCGCGCCATGCGGGCATCCATGCGCAGGCTCCGCCGCCCGGAAGTGCGCAGGCCACACCCTCGCGGCATCCGCAGCCGCGGCAGGCGTCGAGGATGTCGGGATTGGCACTCACTCGCCACCCCCGATGCACCGATCGCAGAGCAGCACGCCCTCGACGGTCTCGCCCTGGCCGGGCTTCATCTTGCGACCGCACTCCCCGCACGAGCTCGCCACGGCCGCCGCGGGCTTCTTCGATTCCTTCGCCTCCGGCTTGGCCTTCGGCAGGAAGTCCTCAAGCACGGGCCGCTTCGGGCGCTTGGGTGTAAGCTCGTCCAGGATGATCTCCAGAACTCCGGCCTCGTCGAACTGGTACTCCTCGACCCAGTAGTCCCTCAACCGCTCGGCCAGGATGGTCTCGATCGCCAGAGCCTGATCGGCCGCGGCAGAGTCGGCGCGGAGCGCAACCTTCACCAGGCCGGCGAGCCGGTCCCGCGCCTTGGTGTCGGCCTTCACCTTCCGATACTCGCTGCCCGTGGCCTGGTCGACCAGGTCCGTGCGGGTCAGGTAGTCCAGCAGCAGCCACACCAGGGGCCGCTTGGCGATCGCGCGACGAAGCGGAGTCCGCACCTTGTCGATCCACGCACGGACCGCCTCCCGGTGCTTGTCGTCCGCAACGCTCTCGGCGGTCTTGGCCCGCTTCGCCGGTGCGCTCGATGAGCCGCTCTTCGGCTTGTTCTTGGCCGCGGCCGCGTACCGCTCCCGGTGCTCCTTCACCGCACGCTTGAACGCGGCCGGCGTGACAATCGCCGGCTGGTGCTGAGCCACCGCGGCCGCGACGGCCTTGTCGCCCCGCTCCTTGACGGGCAGGCCGTTGACCGTCGCCGTGACGCGCTTGGCGCCAGTGCTGATCGCGCGAGAGCTCGCCCCGCTCTTGCGCCCGTAGCAGGCCGCGTTCGTGCACACGCCAGCCTCGGGCTCCTTGCTGGTCGAGTGGTCGTACGTGCTCGTGCCCCACTGCACCTTGCCGTCTTCAAAGAGCCCGGTCTGGTTGCGGCTGTTGGCGGGGCAGTTGGTGCAGGCGGGCGCCCCCGCAAACTCCTTGTCAAGCGGCCACGCGACCTGGGCGAGGCTGCGGATGTGCTTGGCGACCTCGGCGCGAAGCTCGCGCATGAGCATCGGGGCCTCGTTCTTCCGGTAACTGCGCTCGTGCAGCTTGCCGCCGAGGCTGGCCCGCCCCGCGAGCTCACTCCTCTTGTCAGGATCGGCGATCTTCGCCAGCTCGCGGGCGTGCTCCATCGGCAGGCGGCCGCCGATCACCAGCTCGCGCGTCGTCTTGTCGAGCGTGCCCAGGAAGTTGCGATCGCGCACCCACACCCCGCTCCTGCCCAGCCGCTGCGCGACCGCCTGCGTCGCCTTGTACCGGATCTCGTTCTCGACGCTGGCCGAGACCGCGCCGGTGTCGGAGAGGCCTCGATTGCGCCGCTCATCGAGCTCCGCCTCGCTCATCAGATCGGCCACCGCGATCGATTCCTCGATCGGATTCAACTCGAGGCGTTGCAGGTTCTCGATCACGCGGGCCGCGCGAGCCTCTTCCTCGGTCCCTTCGATCGCCGGCACCGTCTGCCACTTGAGGAGCTTGACCGCATCGAGCCGGCGATGGCCGTAGATCAGCACACCGGTCTTGTCCGACTTCAGCCAGACCTTGATTGGCACCTGCAGGCCGTCGGCCGCGATCGAGGCGGCCAGTTCGTGGATGCCCTCCTTGTACGCCTCGCCCTCCTGCCGCCGGTGGTTGTCGCGCGTGACCTCGATGTCATCGACGCCGATGTTGATCACCTTCATCGTCGTGGGCGCGGTGTTTCCACCCGGCGGGATGTTGGAAAGCGCGGGGAAGGTGGACACATTCGACTTCTTCGACTTGGGGGGCGTGGCGGTCGCGGGCATGGGATGACTCCTGGGGTTGGTGAACCCGGGATGAACCGGACAAGCCGTGCTGC
>JADLCO010000032.1 GCA_020847115.1 Pseudomonadales bacterium
ATCGATCGCTTTTGCATTGCCAAAAGCGTCGATCAGGGCCACGATATAAACCACGTTAAACCTAACTCATTCGATTAAGTTTCCATGCTTTAGCGCCTTCGGAAGTTGCACGTGAGATCGATCGACGTCTCCACTGAAATCCGCCTGGCAGTCCTCGGCGATTGGGTTCCTCCCCAACTCGCCGACGTGCTCGCCATACAGCGCGCCGAAGAACCTGAAACCCTGGCAGTTCTGATCGACACAGCGGCCACCGGACAACAACAGGAACGACCTGGTGACGGCTTCGACTTCGCGTTGTCCGCCACCCATCGGGAGTGGCCTGGCTGGCTCTGCGAACCGCTGTGGCACGACACCCTGGCCGTCGCTGTGGCAAAGCGATCCCACTTGCTGGCCTACCGAGAAGTACCCTGCCAGGAAGCGCTCAAACAGCCGCTGATCTACGCGCGATCAACGGCCGAAGAGTCGTGGCGGACGCTCGCACAGAGCGCATTCGAGAACGCATTGCGGGACCGCGAAGCAGCCGTCAGTACGTTCGAGGTCGCCATGACGCTGGTCGCAGCGGGGTACGGAATCGCCGTGGCCCCATCCACGAGACTTGCCGGGTATCGATGCCAGGGCATCGCCCTGCGGCCGCTGGCGAGCGCACCGATGATCGTGACCGCCTACCTGATTAGACCCGACGTTGCCCTGACGGAGCATCAAGAGGGCTTTCTTCGACGCGCCCGCTCAATGTCCTGAGCAGCCTCTCAGCCCGGCACGCGCCTCACTCCCGCTCGATGACCCGCAGCAAGGCCCTGCGCCGTTTCGACAGCGGCCCGAAGGTTGCCATGACCTCGTTCATCGAATCGCCACGAGCCATCGCATCGAGGATGTCCGCCCAATCCTGCATGATGATCTTCCGCGATGCGATGTACTTGGTGTGGTCGTAGGGTGCGCGCGACGAATCTTTCTTCCGCTTCGAGTGGGCCAGTTGCAGATCAACCCGGTTCTCTGGGTAGCTCAACAAGCCGAGCAGCGTGGTCGCTGTTGAGCGGAAGCCGTGCGAAGAAAACTGTCCACCGTAGCCCATGCGCTCCAACACCTTGTTGAGCGTCGTAGCCGACATCACCGTTCCCGGCTTCCTGAAGCCGGGAAACAGCACCTTCCCTCCGCCTGTCAGCGTGTGCAGTTCTTTCAACAGCACGATGGCCTGCTTCGAGAGCGGAACGATGTGAGGGTCGCGCATCTTCATACGCCCCGCAGGAACCGTCCACATCGCACTGTCCAGATCGAACTCGGACCAGTGCGCCTTGCGCAGTTCGGCCGTGCGGACGTAAGTGAGGGCCATCAAGCGCAGTGCAATGACAGTGACCCGGTAACCTGCATCATCCACACGGCTCAAGAACTTCGGGATCTCTTGCCACGGTAGCGGTGGATGGTGTCGAACTCGGGGGCGTTTGACCGACCGTTTCAGCAGCGCCGTCGGATCGCTGTCGCAAAGCTCTTCACCCGCCGCGTATGCGAAGAGTTGGCTGCACAATTGCCTGATCAGGATCGCAACGGTGGGAGCGCCGCGCTCCGCAACACCCTTAATGACGGGGCGCAGGTGAGCAGTCCGGATTGAGCTGACCGGCAGCTTGCCCACTTTGGGAAAAACGTCGTTCTCCAAAGTGCGCCTGACTTGATCGGCGTAGCCCTCGCTCCACTGCACGTTGCTCGCCATCCATCTGCGGGCCACCGGCTCAAAGGTGTTCTCGTTCTTTTCAAGCTGAGTGGAGATGTTGACTCTCTTCTCCACCACGGGATGTACGCCCTTCTTGACGAGTTCGCGCGCGCGATCCCGCTCGGCCCGCGCCGCCTCCAGCGAGACCTGGGGGTACTTGCCGATCGCGTAGATGGCAGGCTTTCCGCCAAGCCGATAGCGGTAGCGCCACAACTTGCTTCCGCCGGGCGTGACGTACAGAAACAGACTGCCCCCGTCCTTGAGCCAGTACGGTTCTTTTTGAGAAGGAATGGTCTCGACCTTCCTGGCCGAGAGCAGGTTCATGGCCATGTGTGTATATCACCTCTCTTGAGGCCCTATATACACAGAAATATACACACTTGCAGCAGATTGGTCTAGCCTTCACCAGACCATCAAGGAATTTACATCTATACAAATCAATGATTTACACTTTCTCCATGGAACACAATGGAGCTTGATGGATGCTAATCGTAGTTGTCGATCATCAGGATCATGGCGATCCCATCCGTTTGTTTAACAAGGAATTGAACCCAAGAACACGGTGGATGTACCCGCACCGCTGACCGCTGTTTCACCCGCTACCCAAGGCACACTACCCGGAAAAAACGGCGGAGGTTGCACGGGCGCCATTGTCGCCCAGATGGGGCGCATTTGTCTGACCCGTAGTAGAGTCCCGCCCGTATTCCGTGCGGGTCACGGGCAACTGGCGGCTGACCTTCGGCTGGCGCGATGGCGGCGCCACCGACCTGGACCTGGAGGATCACCACTGAGGTATCCCGATGAACGCAAATACTGAACGCGCACCCACTCACCCCGGCGCCCTGTTGCGGGAAGATATCCTGCCTGCCATGGGGCTATCCATTGCCGAGCTGGCCCGCCGGCTGCACCTGTCGCGGCAGAGCCTGCACCGCATTCTGGCCAAGGATCAGCCGGTCACCGCGGCCACGGCCCTGAAGCTGGCCCGGCTGCTGAATACCACGCCGGACCTGTGGCTGAACCTGCAACGGGCGCGGGATTTGTGGGAACAGCGCCGCGAACTGGCCGACGAGCTGGCCAGTATCGAGCCGCCGGCGGTATGAGCTTGGAATGTGGCACCGCGTTTGCCTGCTGCACCCGAGCAGCCGCTCCGCACTCGACTACTAGCTGCTGACGGAGGCAGAGATCGAGCTGCTTCGAACGATCAGACTCGAAGTCGAATTGTGTATGCAAAAATGCCGCGCAATGTCGGCCAAACTGTAGATGCCGGGTGCATGTGCTAGACCTGCCGCGCCGCGCCTGCATCATCGCTCGCCCTCCCCAGCATCCCCAAGCACCATAGCCGCAGCGCGAAAGATGGCGCGCGCCTTGTTCATGGTCTCCTTCCACTCCAGTTCGGGCACCGAGTCGGCGACGATGCCGCCGCCGGCCTGGACGTGAAGCTTGCCGTCCTTGATCACCGCGGTGCGGATGGCGATCGCGGTGTCCATGTTGCCGTTCCAGCCGAGATAGCCCACCGCGCCGCCGTAGATGCCGCGCTTGACGGGCTCCAACTCGTCGATGATTTCCATGGCGCGGATCTTGGGCGCGCCGCTCAGGGGTCCGGCGGGCAAGGTGGCGCGCAGCACGTCGAGCGCCGAGATGCCGGGCCTGACCCGGCCGACCACGTTGGAGGTGATGTGCATGACGTGAGAGAAGCGCTCCACCACCATTTGCTCGGTGACCCGCACCGAGCCGGTGGCGGCGATGCGGCCGACGTCGTTGCGGCCCAGGTCGATCAGCATCAGGTGCTCGGCGATCTCCTTGGGATCGGCGAGCATCTCGCGCTCCATGGCCAAGTCCTCGTCAGGGGTGCGGCCGCGGCGGCGGGTGCCGGCGATGGGCCGCACCGTGACTTCGCCCTGCTCCAGGCGCGCCAGGATCTCGGGTGAGGAGCCGGCGATCTGGAATTCGCCCAGGTCGAGAAAATACAGGTAGGGCGAGGGATTGAGATTGCGCAGCGCGCGGTACAGGTTCACCGGCTCGCCGGGGAACGGCAGGCTGAGGCGCTGCGAGGGCACCACCTGCATGACGTCGCCGGCGCGGGTGTATTCCTTGATGGTCTCGACTGCCGCCTGATAGCCGGCCTGGCCCAGGCTGGATACGAAATCGGTCTCGGCGACGCCGGTGCCAGCCAG
>JADLCO010000033.1 GCA_020847115.1 Pseudomonadales bacterium
CACGAACCCGATTGGGATGCCGCCATCGATCTGCAACTGGCCCCGGCGGCCATCATCCATGCCCTGTTCGGGTCGGCGGAATCCGTTCATACCGGGTGGGAGTCCTGTATCCAGCACGATCTGGTGGTGTTCGAGCTCAGCGCCATCGATGATCACAGCGACAACCACTGCCGGCTGATCGAGCAGGAATACGTCGAGGATCCGTCCCAGGAGATCACCTGGCACGACTGGATCGTGGAGCTCAAGCTGGGCCGGGTCTACATCTCCGCCCACTGGCGGGTCCGCCTCGACGACAGCCCCGCCGAGTGGGACTGGTGTGCCGACCAGACCGAGAAGGCGTTTACCGCCGCGGCGGTGCTGGTGGGCAAGCGGGTGCGCAAGGGCCTCGCGGTGGAAGACCAGCCGGACGGCCGCCGGGTGCCGCGGACCCACCACTGAACGGCGTGGCGCGCTGACGCTAGGTTACCGCTTGGCCGGCAACAGCCAGCGCGCCAGCGCCGGCAGAATGAGGATCGCGCCCAGCATGTTGGTCAGGAACAGGAAGGTCAGCAGTACCCCCATATCCGCCTGAAACTTGAGGGGCGCGAAGATCCAGGTGCAGACGCCTGCGCCGAGCGTCAGCCCGATGAAGATCACCGCCTTGCCGGTGAGGCGCATGGCCTTGTAAAAGGCCTCTGTAAGCGTATCGCCAGTCTGAACGAAGCCGATCATCGCGGCGTAGATGTAGATCGCGTAGTCCACGCCGACGCCGACGCCCAGCGCCATCATGGGCAGGGTGTTCACCTTCAGGCCGATGTCCAGCACCGCCATCATGGCATTGCCCAGCAGGGAGACCACCGCCAGCGGAATGACGATGCACAGGGTGCCGGCGATGGAGCGGAAGGCGAGCAGCGACAGGACGATGGTGACGGCATAGACCCAGGCCAGCATCGGATGCTCGGCGGCCGCCACCGTCTGGTTGGTGGCGGCGATGATGCCGACGTTGCCGCTGGCGAGGCGCAGTTTGAACTTGTCCGGCGGCAGCACGGACTCGAATGACTCGATGCCGCGGATCACTGCATCGATGGTTTCCGCCTTGTGGTCGACGGTGAAGATGTTCACCGGCATTGCGCTGCACGGCGCGTTCATGTATTCGTCGCCGCCGCCGCGCTCCAGGTCGTGCAGTGCCGAAGCCATGTTCAGCGGCTCCCGCGACAGCTCGAACCAGCGCGGACTGCTTTCGTTGTTGGCGGCGATGATCAGCTTCATGGCCCGCGCCAGGGAATCCACGGAATGCACGCCGGGGAGGTTCTGCACGTGCCAGGCGAAGCGGTCCATTTCCTTCATGATTGCGTAATCGACGCAGGCATTTTCCGGCGCCTCGACGATCACCGATAGCTTGTCGACGCCGATGGAAAACTTGTCGGCGATCACGTGGCTGTCCAGATTGTAACGGGCGTCCTCGCGCAACTCGGGAATGCCGGCGTGCAAGTCGCCGATTTTCATGTCGCGGCCCTTGTCGGCGCCCCACAGGGCCATCAGGGCGACCACCGCCAGGATCGCCAGCGACGGCCCGGTTTCGGTGGCGCGCGCGAGGAAGCGCCACAGCGGGTCGCGGCGCGTCTCCGTGGCCCGATGCCGCTGGCGATAGGCCTCGATCCTGCCGATCCGCACATAGGACAACAGCACCGGCAGCAGGATCATCTTGGTGAACAGCATGATGGCCATGCCGATGCTGGCGATGATCGCGGTCTCGCGCACGATCTGGATGTCGATCAACAGGATGGTGGCGAAGCTCACCGAGGTGGTGATGACGGCCAGCGCGCCCGGCACCAACAGCCGGCGAAAGGTGCGCTGCGCGGCTTCAAAGCTGTCGACGCCGTGGGGGACGGCAGGTGCCGGGACCACGGGCCGGCCGTGGGCGTCGGTATCGCCGCCGTACATCACCTCGCCCATCCAGCCGCTCACCATCTGTACGCCGTGGCTGACCCCGATGGCAAACACCAGAAACGGCACCAGGATCGACATGGGATCGAGCCCGTAGCCCAGCAGGTCGAGGGAGCCCAGCAAGCCGATCACCGACACCAGCGAGACCAGCGGCGGCAATAGGGAGAGGACCACCGAGCCGGTATAGAGCCAGAGCAGGATGCCGGTGACCACCAGCGTGATGCCGAAAAAGGTCACCACGCCGCGGGCGCCCTGGGCGATATCGCCGGTGGACTTGGCAAAGCCGATGATGCGCACCTCGATATCGTCGGTCTCGAAGCGGGCGCGGATCTTTTCCTCCAGATCGGCGGCGATTTGCTGGTAGTCAAGTGGCTTGCCGGTGGTGGGGTCGCGTTCGATCAGTTCGGCGCGGATCAGGGCGCCGGAAAAATCGTTGGCGACCAGATCGCCAATGCGCCCGGACTTGATGATGTTGCTGCGGACGATCGGCATCCACTCCTCGGTGGGTTGAAATTCCGCGGGAATCACGTTGCCGCCGTAGAAGCCGTCTTCGATGACCTCGATGTAGATCACGTTGGGGGTAAAGATCGAGGTCACCGTCGAGCGCGCCACGCCTGGCAGATAAAACACTTCGTCGGTGGCCGCCTTCATCGCCTTGAAGAAGTCCGGCGTGAAGATCGATCCCTCCTTATTCATCAAGGCGACGATGATCTGGTTGCCCGAGCCGAAATCTTCCTGATAGTGGGTCAGGGTGCGGATGTAGTCGTGGTTGAGTGGCATCAGCTTTTCGAAGCCGGAATCGACGCGCAGATGCAGCGCGTTGAAGCCCATGAACAGGGTCAAGGCGAGAAAGCCGAGCAGGATGGCGGGGCGGTGGGAGAAGATGGCGCCCACGATGCGTTCGAGCAGGGGTTCCTTCGTCATGGCAATGGTTCCGGTACGGCAATGGTGGTTGATCCGGTGCGGCGTCGGCGGGTTTTGCTTCAGGGGGGAGGCGGCAACGCAAGGCGTTGCGCACCGGCATCGCCGAACAGCAGCAGGTGGCGGTCATCCACGCGCTGCACGGACGCAAAGCCATTGAATCCGCCATAGGGTATGCGTTCGACCCCGCCGCCTTCGCCGCGCAGGCGCAGCAGCGTGCCCCCGGCGCCGACGACGATCAGGTCGCCGGCGTCCGTTTCGGCGGTGGCATAGAGGTTGGCCGTGGTGTCGGTGGGGATTTCCGACCAGCTGTCGCCGTCATCCCGGGAGCGATAGCAATGGCCGCGCAGGCCGTAGATCAGCAACTCGCCGGAGCGGAGCACGTCGACGCCGAAGAAGGAGCCACGATAGGGCGAGTTCAGGATGCGCCAGGGCGAGGCAGGGATGTCCGGAGCACCATTCCCGGGGGCGGCGCCGGGTTGATAGAACAACAGCGTGCCCAACTCCCCGGCGATCAGGAAGCCGTCGTCGCGGGTGGCGATGGCATTGAAATTGGGTTCCGGCTCCAGGCCGGCGGCTTCGAGCAGGTCGTACAGGTCGGCGGTATCGATCACCTGCCAGTGCTCGCCGCCGTCCGCGGTGACCAGCATGAAAGCAAAGGCGCCCACCGCAGCACCGTGCAGCGGGTCGGAAAACCGGATGTCCAGGATCGGCTTGGGCACGTCGCCCTCCGGCGCCAGATCCTGGTAGACGATCTCCCAGTTCACGCCGCCGTCGCGGGTGCGCAGGATGAGGCTGTCGTGTCCGGCCGCCCAGCCGTTGCGCTCGTCGACGAAGGTCACCGCGGTGAGCAGCGCCTGAGTAGGCACCCGCTGCGCCTGCTGCCAGCGCTCCCCGCCGTCATCGCTGTAGACGATGTTGCCGTAGGCCCCGACCGCGACGATGCGGTTTCCGGCCCGCGCGGAATCGGTTAGCAGGGCCTTGCTGGCCAGCGGCGACTGGACGGCGGCGAGCTCATCCGGCTGGTCCGCGGCCCGGCCGGGGAGGGCGAGTCCGGCACCCAGCAGCAGGCCGAAGAACGCGGCGGTTCGCAGCCGCGGGGCGCGAATCAGTGCCCGCGATGGGGCGATCAGGCGTAACCACCACTTCATGCGCCGCTCCCCCTGTGCGCTCTGGCTTGTCGCTGGATTTTCGTTCGGCACCGCGCGCGGTTTTCCGGAGACCGGCCGCACGGACGACCGGTGCACCGTGCTCATGGCGCCGTCCGGGGCTGCGTGCCGCGGCTCGGCTCGGGGCCGGCGCGGCCGGCGCCAGGAGCGTCGGGTAGCGGAATCTGCCCCCGGTTGGCGCTGGCCCATGCGCCGCAGGGCCGCGCTGATCAGCGCGTGCCCTTGGCCCGTATGGAACCCGGGGAGAAGTAGGAGTCTTCCGCCCGCCAGCTCATGTCCGGCCCCGGGTCTTCATTGTCGAGACCCATGAACATCATGCGGCCGGATTGCAGGTCGTAGGAGTCCAGCAGCGTGTAGAACATGGTCTGGGCGTCGTAGAGATTGACCAGGTGCAGCTCGATTGGCCGCCACAGCTGGCGGCGGGTGTCGTAGTTGTCGGCCAGCAGCACCCACCAGCTGTCCTCGTCGAGGA
>JADLCO010000034.1 GCA_020847115.1 Pseudomonadales bacterium
CGGCGTGCCATGGAGATCATCGCGGAACTGGAGCCGGTGGGTCGCTCCCTCTACTGCGGCAGCCTGTTCTATCTCTCCGCCAACGGCAGGATGGACAGCAACATCGCCATCCGCACCCTCCTGGTCAACGACGGTGAAATCCATTGCTGGGGCGGTGGCGGCATCGTCGCCGACTCCGATGCCGACGCCGAATATCGCGAATCCCGGGTCAAGGTCGAATTGCTCATGACCGCGCTCGGCGCTGTTTCATAGCGCCGCACCAGCTGCCCGAATAGACCTCGCGGATCCGAGTCGAATCGCTAAACCCGTTGGTAAACCTGTTGACCTTTGAGTGTCGCCGACCCCGCGATGGTCTACACTGCACCTCCATCCGGGCCACACCTTCCTACCAATCGGGAACTGCCGATGACCAAGGTTCGCTGGGGAAAGAGCATCCAGAGCAAGGACGAACAATACGAACTCAAACGTACCGCAATCCTGCGCACCGCGGGCCGGCTGTTCAATCAGAAGGGGTTTCGCGAAACCTCGCTCAACGATCTCGCCGATGAGCTACAGGTCACCAAGCCGACGCTGTATTACTACGTCGAAAATAAGGAAGACATCCTGTTCCAGTGTCTGCATACCGCGATCACGGAGCTGCTCGAACAGACCGATGCGATCCTCGCTTCGCCGCGCAGCGGCATCGACAAGCTGACCGCCTTCATCCACCTGTTCATCTCGGTATTCGATGACGAATTCGGCCGTTGCCTGGCGCGTCCGGGGCCGGAGCCCCTGTCCACCAAGTATTTGATGGAGATCGAGCCGCTCTACGTGCGGCTCGATTCCTCGATGCGCGAAATGATCGACGACGGCATAGCCGACGGTTCGATGCGGCCCTGCAACGCCAAGATCACCGCCTTCACCCTCTTCGGCGCGATCAACTGGATGACCCGCTGGTATCACCCCGAGGGCGAAATGACCACCCGCCAGGTCGCCGACGAAATGGCCCGGCTGTTCTGCCATGGCCTCGCGCGCGCCTGACCCGCTCAGGACTTCACATACAATGCGGCGATTTCCTCCATCGCCGCCGCCATCTCGAAATCCAGGCTGGTGATGCCCCCGGCGCGGTGGGTCAGCAGATCGATATCCACTAGGTTCCAGACATTGGTCCACTTCGGATGATGGCTCATCACCTCGCACACCAGCGCAACCTGGGCCATGAATCCGAACGCCGTACTGAAGCTCGGAAATTTGTAGCGCCGATGCAGCTTGCCGTCGACGATGGTCCAGGGTTCGAGTGCTTTGGCATTGAGCTCGACGAGTCCGCTATCGAGCTGGGCAGGATCGAGTAGTGGGACATTCTTAGCCATGGAGTCCTCCTGAAGGGATTGAAGGGGGTGATAGCGTAACCGAGCCAGACGGTGTGCGGCGAACAGGCCCCAGCGGGGCGATCAAACCTCAGCCAGCCACTTCCCCCGTATGTTGGATCACCTTCCGAATCCCCTCCACAGCCAGGGGCGCGCCGGCATAGGCGAACACGGTCAGCATGACCTCCTCGAGCTCTGTCTTCGTGACACCGTGGCGCAGCGCCGCCGGCACGTGGATATCCAGCTCATCCGCACGGCCCAGCGCCGCCAGCACCGAGACCACCAGCAGGCTGCGGTCGCGGCGCGACAACTGCGGGCGCGCCCAGATCTCGCCAAAGGCGAAATCGACTCCAGCCTCGGCCAAGGGCCCGAGTTTGCCGGCGATACCTTCCAGCAATTTGCCGGCGTCCGCGGATTCCTGGCCCGAAAGCTTCTTCATCACCGCTATCGAACGCTCGCGGCGCTCAACCCCGCTGAGCCGCTCGGCAGGCGGCAACCCCTCGGCCGGCACCGCATGCCCCATGCTCGCCAGCAGCCGGTTGGTTTCGGCCATGGCGTCGAGAGCGCGCGGAAATCCCGCGTACCCGGCCAGATGCACATAGATTTCGCGGATCTCAGTCGGCGTCAGGCCATTGTGGATGCCGCCCGGCACATAGTAAGCGAGCTGATTGGTCTGGTGGATGGCGCCCAGGATCGCCAATACGACGAGATTACGGTCGCGCCGGCTGAGCTGTTCGCGGCCCCAGATTTCGCCCATCACGAAATCCACCGCGAAGGATCCCAACGCGCCGTTTTCGCGTTCGATGCGCTCGGCGAGCTGCGCGGTCGCCGCCGCATCCGACGTGCCGGCGATGGCCTGCAACGACTCCAGCCCCCGCGCCCGGCGTACGGCCTGGTCAAGCGATTCGAGCCCTGCTGCCTGCGCCACTCCGGCCATCAGCAGCAAACTCCACCCGGCCAGCGACAGCCTCGCAATGCAACCACGGAACGGCATGAGCGACTCTGCTTTCATGGAATATCACCCCTTTCTCATTGTTATGGGAAAATCGTCATTAAAAAATTGTTGTCGGCACGGCAGTCAACGCCGAGGCAACGCCCTGTCCGGCGCATCAATCCCAGATCAGTCCGCCATCCACGTTCCACGACTGGCCAGTGACGTTGCGGGATTCATCGGAGCCGAGAAAGACGGCCAGCGCGGCGATGTCGTCCGGTTCGTTGGAGCGCCGCACCGGGATATTGGCGTCGAAGGCTTCCATCACTTCCGCCTCCAATCGCCCGGTGGCCTCGGCCCGCTCGCGCACCACCTGATAGTAGAGATCGGTGCGGGTAACCCCGGGGCAGATGGCGTTGACGTTGATGTTGTGCCTGCCGAGGACATGGGCGGCGATCCGGGTCATGGCAATCACCGCACCCTTGGAACCCGCATAGGCGATGTTCGAGGTGCCCGGAAAGCCCTTGCCGGCGATCGAGGCGATGTTGACGATGTGGCCGCCGCCGCGCTCGCGCATGAGCTCCGCAGCAGCCTGCATGCAGAAAAACAGACCACGCGCGTTGACGCGGTGGATCTGATCCCAGTCCTCGGGACGCACCGCGAAAAAATCGATGGCGCGGGTGACCGCGGCGTTGTTGACCAGGATATCGAGAGTGCCAAGGCGCTCGGCGAGGTCGTGGATCAATGGGGCCAAGGTCTCCACCGCGCCCAGATCGGCGATCCGACCATGCGCCTCGCCGCCGTTGGCGCGGATATCGGCGACCACCTGCTCCACTGCCGATTCGTCGATATCCACCGCGACCACCGTCGCGCCTTCCAGCGCATCGCGCTCCGCAATGGCGCGGCCGATGCCTCGACCGGCACCGGTGATCAGTGCAACCTGCCCCCACAGCCTTGCCATCCCCACCCCCATCGCGGCAGCCCATCGCGGGCTCTGCGGTTATCATGGTGGCAAGCAGTCAGCGAGTCAAAACCCGCGCCCGGACAGCCGCGCCTCCCGGGCGAGCGATCATCCACCCCTTCCAATCCCAACCCTAGAAGGAGACCACCCGTGAAACGCGGATATGCCATCGTCACCGGGGCCATCGGCGGCCTCGGCACTGCCATAACCAAACGCCTGATCGCCGCCGGCATCCCCGTGATCGGCACCGACCGGCGCGGCACCGACCTCGATACCTGGCTGAACGAGGCGCTCGACCCCAAAGAGCGCGCACAATTCAGCTTCATTACACTGGACGTGACCAAGGAAGAGCACGTCGACGAAGTCGCCGCGCAACTGCGCGCCGAGGGCAAGACGGTCGCCTACCTGATCAACAACGCCGGCATCCAGGGCAACGACAAGCCCTGGCAGCTCGACAGCAAGAACTGGCACCGGGTGATCGCGGTCAACCTGCACGGTACCTTCTACATGTCCCGCGCATTTTCCAAGGACATGGTCGACCGAGGCTTCGGGCGCATCGTCAACTTCGCCTCCATGTACGCCTACCACCCGGGCGAGGGCCAGTCCCCCTACGCCGCCGCCAAGGCGGGAATCACCGGTTATACCCGCTCCATCGCCCTCGATCTCGCCCAGCACGGCGTCACAGTGAACACCATCGCACCCGGCATGATCTGGCACGAGCGGCTGCGCGGCGTGCTACCGGACCAGGTGTTCGACGATATGATCGGCCGGGTGCCGGCCGGACGCGCCGGCCGTCCCGACGAGATCGCGGGCGCGGTGGCGTTCTTCTGTTCGGAGGAATCGTCCTACGTCACCGGTCAGACGCTGCACGTCAACGGCGGCCTGTATCTGCCGGGATAAATCCCACGAAAAGCCCCATCTCCGTACACCGGGGATGGGGCCTGAGCCTTGGGCGCCGCGGCCTGCATTGGGCCGCGTTAGAAGGAACCTTCCGGCACCCGCACCCAGCCTTCCATCAGGATCCGGGCGCTGCGGCTCATGATGGCCTTTTTCGCCACCCACTCACCGTTTTCCTGCCGGGCTTCGGCACCGTCCCGCAGCGTGCCCGACGGATGGCCGAAACGCACCGCAGTGCGCTCGCCGCCGCCCGCGGCGAGGTTCACCAGCGTGCCCGGGATCGCAGCCGCCGTGCCGATGGCCACCGCGCAGGTGCCCATCATGGCGTGGTGCAGCTTGCCCATGGAGAGCGCGCGCACCAGCAGGTCGATATCGCCGGCGGAAATTTTCCTGCCGCTGGACGCCACGTAATCCTTGGGCGGCGCGACGAAGGCGATCTTCGGCGTGTGCTGGCGCGTCTGCGCCTCTTCCGGCGTCTTGATCAGGCCCATGCGCAGCGCACCGGACACGCGGATTTTCTCGAAACGCTCGAGCTGCTTGGGATCGCCGTTGATGGCGTCGCGCAGTTCGGTGCCGGTGTAGCCGATGTCCGCGGCGTTGACGAACACCGTGGGAATGCCGGCAGCAATCATGGTCGCCTTGAAGGTGCCGACGCCCGGCACCTCGAGGTCGTCCACCAGATTGCCGGTGGGGAACATGGCGCCGCCGCCCTCGCCTTCTTCCGCAGGGTCGATGAACTCCAGCACAATTTCCGCCGCCGGAAAAGTCACGCCGTCGAGTTCGAAATCCCCGGTCTCCTGCACCTGGCCATTGCTGACCGGCACATGGGCGATGATGGTTTTTTTGATATTGGCCTGCCAGATGCGCACCGTGCAGATACCGTCTTGCGGCACGCGCGCTGGATCGATCAGCCCGGCGTGGATGGCGAAAGCACCGGCTGCCGTGGAAAGGTTGCCGCAGTTGCCGCTCCAGTCGACGAACGCCTTGTCGATGGCGACCTGGCCATAGAGGTAGTCGACGTCATGCTCCGGTTGCGAACTCTTCGACAGGATCACGCACTTGCTAGTGCTGGAGGTGGCGCCGCCCATGCCGTCGATGTGCGCGGCGTAGGGATCGGGGCTGCCGATCACGCGGAGGAACAGTTTGTCGCGCGCCGGGCCCGGCTGCTGGCAGCTCAGGGGCAAATCCTGCAGGCGGAAAAACACGCCCTTGCTGGGACCGCCGCGCAGGTAGGTGGCGGGAATCCTGACTTGTGGTGCCGGTGCCATGGTCTGCCTCAGGCGCTGTTCGCCGCCGCAAGAAAATCCTGGGCGAAGCGCTGCAACACCCCACCCGCTTCGTAAATGGACACCTCCTCAGCGGTGTCGAGGCGGCAGGTGACCGGAACCTCCACCTGCTCACCGTTCCTGCGGTGGATCACCAGCGTCAGATCGGCGCGCGGATTTCTTGCGCCCACCACGTCGTAGGTTTCGGTGCCGTCGAGCGCCAGCGTCTTGCGATTGGTGCCCGGCTTGAATTCCAGCGGCAGCACGCCCATGCCGATCAGGTTGGTGCGGTGAATGCGCTCGAAGCCTTCGGCGACGATGGCCTCCACGCCGGCGAGGCGCACGCCCTTGGCCGCCCAGTCGCGCGA
>JADLCO010000035.1 GCA_020847115.1 Pseudomonadales bacterium
CGGCCATCCGCCGCGCATCGGGTGCGGTGTATTGGGAGGTCAGGAAGGCAAAGGCGTGGTCCCGCACCCGGCCCAGGGGGATGTCCGCGATCAGGTGGCGGCGAAGAAAGCGCCAAGCGCCGGCCATCGCCAGTTCCGCGCCGTGGATCCCGACATCGCTCTGCAGCCGATGGAATTCGTCGACCCGGACATAGTACAGCAGCCACGGCCGCTGGGTATCCGTGGCTTCATCCATGGCGTGCTGGATCTGTTCCAACATGCGCTGCAGGTTGACCTGCTGCGCCTCGACGATTTCGGGACTGGCGGCCACCGGCATGGCCGGCGCCAATGACGCCGTGCCCGGCGCGGCGTCCACCGCGGTATCCGGGACCACCCATTGCAGTGCGGGTTCGTCCTGAAAGTCGATCTGCTGGATTTGAACTTCCAGCGTCACCAAGGCGCCGTCCGCCCGGGTCAGTCGCAGCTGGTGGCGATCGGTGCCCAGGGGTGCGGTAGCCGACAGGGGGCGCAGCAGGGGTTTGATGTCGTCCTGATCTTGTGGCGCCACCACGTCCGTGACCGGCGACAGCAGCAGATCCTGGCGCGCATGGCCCAGCATCTGCGCATAGGCGTCGTTGACATAGACGTGGATGCCTTCGGCGATCACGGCGATGGCGTCGCGGGAGCTGTCCATCAGGCGTTCGCAGCGGCGTTCGGCGATGGCGTGGCGGCGGCGCCAGAAATCCCGCTCGCGGCGCAGGTCGCGCTCCTTGCGGATCCTGCCGATGACCTGCAACAGGTGGCGGTCGTCGCCCTGCACCACTACGTCGGCGGCGCCGAGGCGCAAACCCTCGGCGAGGCGGTCGGCATTGGTTTCGGGTTGGAGCAGGACGATGGGCAGGTCCAGCAGCTGGCTCCTGATCTGGCTGATGAGCCTGCGCACCAGCAGGCCATCGGCGTCGCTCGCGTAGCGCGCCACCAGCAGGTCCGCGCTGCGGTCGTTGGGACCGATCTGGTCGCCGTCGAGCACCGCCAGCTCGGTACCGGGAAGGGCGGCGCGCAGCAGGCTCGCCAGCGAGTCGGTCTGATCGGTGGGGGTTGCGAGTACCTTCAAGAGTCTGTTTTCTCCACGCGGAATGTACGCCGCCGGGGCCTTCGGTGGCGCCGCCGTCGCCACGCCTCCGGCGTCACCGAAAGCCCTCGCCCGGAGGCACATCGAACCCATTCTAGCAGGCTGTTGCGCCGCCGCCGCGGGCAATGTCGCGACAATGGCGGCCGCGGCGCGGGGGCATGGCGTGCCCACTCGCGAAAGCCGGCGGGCGCCGTCGCCCGGCGCCAATCGCCATCGGTCTTGATAAGCTGGCGCGTCCCTCGTCGAGACCCAGGCCATGAGTCATCTGTCGCGCGCCATCGGCCTGATCGTGCTGGCGCTGCTTGCCGGCGCGCTGCTGGGCCTGCTGGTTCCCGGCGCTGGACCACAGGTGGCACCCCTGGCGAAATGGGTGCTGCAACTAATCAAGGCCGCGGCGACGCCACTGGTGTTCTTCGCAGTGCTGGAGGCCATCGTGCGCTTTCGGGTGGCGGGCAGCGATTTTTTCAAGCTGCTGGTGATCGTCCTGATCAACGCCAGCCTGGCCATGGCCGTGGGCCTGATCATCGCCAATCTGTTCGAACCCGGGCAGTACCTCAAGGCCATCGCCGGCACCGCGCCGCCGGCGCTGCAGAACATCGCATTCGGGGATCTGCTGATCCAGCAACTGCCGGTCAGCGTAGTGCAGCCTTTCGCCGACAACAGCATCATGCCGCTGGTGATCCTCGCCGTGGCGTTCGGCTTTGCCTGGCGGCGGGTCGGGCAGCGCCAGGACGCGGGCGGCGCCGCGGTGATGGCGCGCGCCGAAACGCTGCTGTCGGTGTTGCGCGAACTGTGCGAGACGCTGCTGCTGTGGATCGTCAGGCTGGTTCCGGTGGCGGTGTTCGCGGCCAGCGCCAGGGTGACCGCGGAACATGGCCTGCATCCCTTCGCCGGACTCGGCAAGTACGTGGTGCTGTGCCTGTTGGGCATGGCGATCCACGTGGCGTTCACCTACAGCGCCTGGCTGGTGCTGTTCGTCCGCAAGGCCTTGCGCGCATTCTGGCGGCGCGCGGTCGAACCCGTGTTCTACGCCTTCAGCGTGAACAGCAGCCTGGTGGCCCTGCCGCTGACGCTGCGGGCGCTGGACGACCTCGGCGTGTCGCGACGCGCCTCGACACTCGCCGCCTGCGTCGGCACCAACCTCAACAACGACGGCATCATCCTCTACGAGGGCTTCACGCTGCTGGCGCTGACCCAGGCCGCGGGTCTGGAGCTCAGCCTCGCCGCGCAGCTGGTGGCGGCGAGCTACTGCATCATCGCCGCGATGGGGGTGGCCGGGGTGCCCGAAGCCGGGGTGGTGGCCCTGACCCTGGTATTGGGCGGGCTGGGGTTGCCCACCGAGGCGCTGGCCATGCTGCTGTCCGTGGACTGGATCATCGCCCGCGCCCGCTCGCTCCTCAACACCACTTCGGATATGGTGGGTTCGACGGTGCTGGATTGCTGGCTGCGTCGCAGTGGTGAGGCCCCGGGGAGCCTCTCGTCCGAGCCGACCGGCGCTGCCGCCGCACCGCGCCCGGCGCAGCCCCCAGACGATCAGCGAGGTATTCCATGAAGGCGGTACTGGAAGGCATACGGGTACTCGATTTCGGGCGCTATATCGCCGGCCCCTATTGCGCGGAGCTGCTGGCCCAGTTTGGCGCGGATGTGATCCGCATCGAGAAACTCGGCGGCAGCGAGGATCGCTACACCACACCGGTGACGGCGGACGGGCAGGGCGCCGCGTTCTTCCAGATGAACTGCAACAAGCGCGGCATGACCCTCAACCCGATGAAGCCGGAAGGCCGCGAGGTGGTCAGACGCCTGGTGCGCACCGCGGACGTGGTGGTCGCCAATCTGCCCCATCCCACGCTGGTGGAGATGGGCATCGACTACGATTCCCTGAAGGCGATCAAGGAAGACATCATCCTCACCATGATCTCCACCTTCGGCGCGGTCGGACCCTACAGCGAGCGGGTGGGCTTCGACGGCATCGCCCAGGTGATGTCCGGGGCGACCTATCTGGGGGGCTTTCCCGGCCAGCCGATGAAATCCTTCGCGCCCTATGCCGACTACGGCACCGCGACCTCGGCGGCGCTGGGGACGCTCGCGGCGCTGATGGCGCGCCAGCAGACCGGGCGCGGGCAGGTCGTCGAAGGCGCCCTGTTGCGCACCGCGCTCGCCTACGCCAACGGCCCCCTGATCGAGCAGGCGGTGCTCGGCGTGGATCGGGTCGGCACCGGCAACCGCGCCCAGAATCTGGCGCCGGCGGATCTGTTCAAGACCCGCGACGGCGCCATCATCATCCAGGTGGTGGGCAACCCGCTGTTCGAGCGCTGGGCGCGGCTGGTGGGCGCCGAGGAGTGGATCGGCGATCCGCGCTTTGCCAGCGACGCCGAGCGCGGCCGCCATGCGGCGCTGGTGAGCGAGCGCGCCGCGGCCTGGTGTGCCGAACGCACCACGGCCGAGGCGCTCGCCGAACTGGAGCAGGCGCGGGTGCCGGCGGGTCCCGTGCTGTCTCCGCAGGAAGCGCACGACGATCCCCATGTACAGGCCATGGGCATCCTGAATCCGATCAAGTATCCGGGCCTGCCCAAGGCGGCACCCGTGGTGGGCACCCCCGTGGTCCTGTCGGAAACGCCGGGGCGCATCACCCGGCGGCCGCCCCTGCTGGGTGAGCACACCGAGGCGATCCTGGCGGAGCTGGGCTATGGCCCGGGGGAAATCGCCACCCTGCGGCAGCAACGGGTGATTTGAGCGAAAACCCGACAGTCACCGGCGCGGTCAAGGCTGATGGTCAGCGGCTCCGGTGTGCGTGGTATCGTCGCGCTCCCGTAATTTCCGGGGCATTCGTGGCCCCAGCCGTGAGGAGTCCATGGCCGCTGCCGTTGCCATTGCCGCAGTTTCGGAAATGAAACCGGGGCGCTATCCCGAGCAAGACGGGTACGCGCTCTATGTCGAAGTCGTCCGCCAGTTTCTCGCCGAGTGGCGCATCAGGCCCGCGGATATCGACGGCGTGCTCGCCTGCCCGGCGGGCATGGCCGGTGGTGGCAGTGCCGATATCTTCGTCCACGAGCAACTCTACGAGGAGCTCGGCCTTCATCCGCGTTACGGCGACACCATGAATGCCGGTGGCGCCACCTACGGCTACATGGTGCAGCGCGCGGCGGCGGCAATCCGCCAGGGCCTGGCCGACAGCGTGCTGTGCATCGGTGCGGGCAAGTTCCCCAAGGTGGGTACCGGCGGCGCCGAGCTGATGGCGCGCATGGTCAGCCACGAGGCGTTCGAATTTCCCTACGGCACCTTCATTCCCGCGATCTATGCCCAGGTCGCCACCCGCCACATGCACGAGTTCGGCACCACTGCGGAACACTTCGCGGAAGTCGCGGTGTCCTCGCGCGCATGGGCGCTGCGCAACCCGCAGGCGGCCACCTACGGAACCGAACCGTTGACCGTGGCCAAGGTGCGCGCATCGAGGCCGATCGCCACGCCGTTTCACCTCTACGACTGCTCGATTCCCCTGGAAGGCGGTGCCGCAGTGCTGGTGGCGAGCGAGCGGGTGGCGAAGCGCATTGCGCAGCAACCGGCCTGGCTGCTCGGCATGGGCGAATACCACAGCCACCGCAACATCCATCAGGCCGCCGATCTCCTGGACATTGGCTGCGGGAAAGCCGGGCGGATCGCCTACGAACGCGCCGGCCTCACGCCCGGGGACATGCAGTTCGCGCAGATCTACGACGCCTTCAGCGTCAACCCGCTGGTGTTTGCCGAGGAGCTGGGCCTGTGTCCGCGCGGCCAGGGCGGCGCATTGTTCGCCTCCGGCGCCACCCGGCCCGGCGGCGACCTGCCCATCAACACCTACGGTGGTTTGCTCTCGTTCGGCCATACCGGGGATTCCTCCGGGATGTCGATGATCGTCGAGGGTGCGCGCCAGGTGATGGGCATCGCGGGGGAGCGCCAGTTGACCCGCGCCGACGTCGGCGTGGTGCATTCCTACGGCGGCATGATGAGCGAGCATTCCACCCTGATTCTGGGTCGCCAGTCCTGAGGAGGTCGCAATGAGTCAAGACAGCCCGGCGGCGCAGCCTCTGCCGCCCAAACCCCTACCCAAAATGACCCCCGGCGCCGAGCACTACTGGGCGAGCGCCACCCGCGAGGAATTCGTGCTGCCGCACTGCGGTGATTGCGATCGCGTGTTTTTCTACCCGCGGCAGTGGTGTCCCCATTGCTTTGGCCAGCAGCTCGACTGGCGCAAGGCCAGTGGGCGCGGCACCGTGTACAGCTTTTCCGTGGTCCACCAGGCGCCGTTCCCGTCCTATCAGGGCGACGTGCCCTATGTACTCGCGGTGATCGAGCTCGCCGAAGGGCCGCGGATGATGGCCAATGTGCTGCACTGCGCGCCGGACCAGATCCGGGTCGGTCTGCCGGTCGAGGTCACCTTCGAGGCACGGGGCGACATGAAGATCCCCCAGTTCCAGCCCGTTCATTCCTGAGGAGGACAGCGATGGCCAATGTAGCCCAGGCGCCCTTTCCCCTGACTTTCGGCACCTATCAGGATGCCCTGAAGCTGGTCGGCCAGGCCGGCCAGAAGACGGTGGCCGAATTTTCCGTCACCCACGAAGCCATCAAGGTGTATTGCGCACTGGTCGAAGACCCCAATCCCAGCTATTGGGACGAGGACTTCGCGCGCCGGCAGTGGGGTGGCATCGTGGCACCGCCCGGATTGCTGCTGTCCTGGTGCATGGCGCTCGAATGGCATCCCCACAAGCCGCGTAGCCACTACATCATGGCGTTGCGCGTGCCGCTGCCCGGCGACACCCTGATCAACGTGGCCACCAGCACCGAGTTCGATCGCCATCTGTACCTGGGTGATCGGGTGAGCGTGCAGGACCGGCTGGTGCAGATCTCCGAGGAAAAAGACACCCGGCTCGGCATCGGCCACTTTCTTACCACCGAGGCGGAATTCGTCAACCAGAACGGCCAACGGGTCGCAGTGCAGACCAACCAGCTGTTTCGCTATCGCACCCACGAGGCTTGAGCCATGACAGAACCGACCAGGAAATTCTGGGACGACGTGACCGAGGGCGAGGCGCTGCCGCAGGTGCGGATGCAGGTGCCCTACGCCAAGGTGATTCTCAATGCCGCGGCCACCAACGATTACTTCCCGGGCCATCACGATCCCGAGTACGCGCGCGCCCAGGGCCCGCGCAACATCTATCTCAATACCATGGCGATCGAAGGGTTCATCGACCGGGTGGCCACCAACTGGGCGGGCCCGCACGCCTTCCTGCGCAAGCGGCAGATGCAGATGCGCGCCTCGATCTACGCCGAAGACACCATGTGTGGCGACGGTGTGGTGCGCAGACGCTATCAGGAGGGCGCGCGCAATCTGGTCGATATCGAGATCAAGATCGCCACCGACGAAGGCGTGCGGGTACCGGCGATGGTTACGCTTGAATTGCCGCGTCGCTGAGCGAACACTCTTTCATCGACATCGGAGATTTGCCATGCCCCTTGGAGATTTCACCTCCTGGTTCGATCAGCCGCTGTCGCCGCTGTACTACAACGCGGACCATCTGGCCTGGCGCGACACCTTGCGCCGCTTCGTCGACACCGAGGTCGCGCCCCATGTCGATGAGTGGGAGGAGGCCGGGCATTTCCCGCGCGAGATGTATAAAAATGCTGCGGCGATCGGCTTGCTGCAACTGGGTTATCCCGAAGAGTACGGCGGCATTCCCGTCGCCGATCCCTTCATGGCGGTGGTCACCGCGCTCGAACAGGCCCGAGCCGGCGGTGGCGGCATGTACGCCAGCCTCAACAGCCACACCATCGGTTTGCCGCCGGTACTGGCGCTCGGCAATGCGGAACTGAAACAGCGGGTGATTCCGCCGGTGATCGCCGGCGAGAAGATCGCAGCCCTGGCGATCACCGAGCCGGGCGGCGGCTCCGATGTCGCCAACCTCAAGACCACCGCGCGCCGCGACGGCGGCCACTATGTGGTCAACGGTGGCAAGATTTTCATCACTAGCGGCATGCGCGCCGATTTCTATACCGTTGCGGTGCGCACCGGGGGCGAGGGCGCGGGCGGCATCTCGCTGCTGCTGGTGGAAAAGGGCACGCCGGGTTTCACCCAGACCGAACTCAGGAAGATGGGCTGGTGGGCCTCGGATACCGCCGCGCTCTATTTCGACAACTGCCGGGTGCCGGTCAGCAATCTGATCGGAGAGGAGAACCGGGGGTTCTCCGGCATCATGATCAACTTCAACATGGAGCGCCTGGGCATCGCCGCCACCTCGGTGGGGCTCGCCATGGTGTGCATGGACGAGGCGGTGGCCTGGGCGCGCGAACGCAAGACCTTCGGCAAGCGCCTGCTCGACCACCAGGTGATCCGCCACAAGATCGCCGACATGGCCAAGCGGATCCTGGCCACCAGGGCCTTCCTGGAGCAGACCACCTGGCAGATGCAGCAGGGCGAGGTGCCGGTCGCCGAACTCAGCCTGCTCAAGGTGCAGGCGACCGAAACCCTGGAATTCTGCGCTCGCGAGGCGGTGCAGATCTTCGGCGGCAACGGCTTCATGC
>JADLCO010000036.1 GCA_020847115.1 Pseudomonadales bacterium
GGATCGGCCGCGCTTCCCCTCCCCGCCCACCTACGAGGAGCCCTACGCCACCGCAATCCGGGTGCTCATCAACGACGTCCGCCAGGAATCCGCCGACGTCTTCACCTACACCCGCGAACTGCTGCGCCACCTCGACGCCCGCCGCCACGAACAGAACGTCGCGCTGCTGCGTGCCGCGGCCGCGACCCCGGTGGAGTGGGCCCGGCAGGTCATCGAGATCCTCAAGGGCGTGCGCATCCCCGCGCGCATCCTCTGGGCGTTGCCGCTCAAGGAGGCCGCCGGGGACGTTCGTCTGGTACCGCTGTTGCAGGTGCACAACGGCAAATCCTGGCTGACCTTCGATCCCGAGACCGGCAACCCCGGGCTGCCCGCCGACATGCTGCCCTGGCGGGTCGGCAACCACCCCCTGTACAGCGTCACCGGCGGCCACGACGGCGATATCAAGCTGTCGGTGACCCAAAGCCATCGCGATCTGATCGAGGTAGCGCGCGACAGCGCCGCGCGGGTGGATTCGGTATTCGCCGACTTTTCGCCGCTGGCGCTGCCAGTGGACAGCCAGAACGTCTACCGGGTGCTGCTGACGGTGCCGCTGGGCGCGCTGATCGTGGTGCTGATGCGCACCTTCGTCGGCATCAGCACCTTCGGCACCTTCATGCCGGTGCTGATCGCCCTCGCATTTCGCGAAACCCAGCTCGGCTGGGGCATCCTGCTATTCTCGCTGATCGTGTCCATCGGCCTGATGCTGCGCTTCTACCTGGAGCGCCTGATGTTGCTGCTGGTGCCGCGGCTCACCGCAATCCTGATCATCGTGGTGGCGCTGATGCTGATCATCAGCCTGGTGACCAACAAGCTCGGCGTCGAGCGCACCCTCTCGGTGGCGCTGTTTCCGATGGTGATCCTGGCCATGACCATCGAGCGCATGTCCATCACCTGGGAGGAGAACGGCGCCCGCGAAGCCATCCTCCACGGCCTCGGCAGCCTGCTGATCGCCGCGCTGAGCTACCTGGTGATGAACCAGCCGGACCTGGTCCATCTGATGTTCGTGTTTCCCGAGCTGCTCCTGGTGGTGCTCGGCCTGAGCCTGTTGATGGGCCGCTACACCGGCTACCGGCTCTCCGAGCTGCGCCGCTTCCGCAACTTCCGCGGTGAGGACGGCTTGCGCGGCGAGGATGGTGCATGAGCTTCCTCGCTTCGCCGCTGCGGCTGCGGCGGCTCGGCGTGCTGGGCATGAACCAGCGCAACGCCGATTTCATCATGCGCTACAACCCCAGGCGCCTGTACCCGCTGGTGGACAACAAACTGCTCACCAAGGAGCTGGCGATCCAGCACGGCATCGCGGTGCCGGCACTGTACGCGGTGGTGCGCGCGCAGCACGAGGGCAAGGATCTGCTGCGCCTGCTCGGCGACCACGAGGATTTCGTGATCAAGCCCGCCCATGGCAGCGGCGGCAACGGCATCCTGGTGATCAGCGGCCGCTTCGGTAACAGCTTCCGCAAGCCCAGCGGCGACCTGGTCGGTCTCGAGGCCATGCAGCACCACGTCTCCAACATCCTGAGCGGCATGTACAGCCTGGGCGGCCTGCCCGATCAGGCCATCATCGAATACCGGGTGCGCTTCGATCCGCTGTTCGAGCACATCAGCTACCAGGGCGTGCCCGACATCCGCGTCATCGTGTTCCGCGGCATCCCGGTGGCGGCCATGGTGCGGCTGCCGACCCGGGCTTCCGACGGCAAGGCCAACCTGCACCAGGGCGCGATGGGCATCGGCATCGATCTCGCCACCGGCACCAGCCGCGGCGGCGTCTGCCGCGGCCAGGTGGGCGCCGTCCACCCTGACACCGGCGCCTCGACCACCGATATTGCCATCCCCCACTGGGAGCGCATCCTGCGCTTGGCGATGCAGTGCGCCGACACCGTGGGCCTCGGCTATCTCGGCGCCGATATCGTCATGGATCGCGATCTGGGGCCGTTGATGCTGGAGCTCAACGCCCGTCCGGGGCTCACCGTACAGGTGGCCAATCAGCGCGGTCTGTTGCTCAACCTGCAGCAGGTGGAGGCAATTGCGGAGCTGCCCACGGCCATCGAAGACCGCCTGGAGCTGGCCCGCAATCTGGGCCGCCCCGCCTCCTAGCAGCTTTCGGTCGGTCAACCCCTGAGCATGCGCACCAGGGTGCGGTCGCGGTCGATGAAGTGATGCTTGAGGGCCGCCGCGGCATGGCCCAATGCAGCGATGGCCAGTACTATCCAGATGCTGCCATGCAGCGCTTCCATGACCTCTTCCAGAGGCTCGCTCTCGGCCACCAGCACCGGCAGGGGGATGCGGCCGAACAGCGCCAGCTCGTGACCATGGGCCTGAATCATCAGCCATCCCGACAGGGGCTGCACAATCATCAGCGCGTACAGCACCCAGTGCATGAGCACCGCCAGCCTGCGGGCCAACGCCGTGCCTTCCGGCTGCGGGACGGGGTTGACCAAGCGCCACAGCAGCCGCACCGCCACCAGCACCAACACCAGGAAACCGAGCGACTGGTGCCAGTTCATGGTGGCCGACCGCACCGGGCCCTTGGCCATTTCATCGACCACCAGCCCCACCACCAGTACCGCGAGCAGCAGCGCCGCCAGCAGCCAGTGCAAGGCACGGCTGACCAAGCCGTAGCTTTCCGTGGTATTGCGCAACATCACTCCCCCTCCCATGTGCACGCGAACCAGGTTCCACCCTGGGGCGCCAAGCTTAGCACTGGCTTAGCGGTTGCCGCCGCAAGCCCGGCTGTGGTGCAATTCGTCGATCCCGATCAATCACTGGAGCAACGCCATGGCGCTTTCCGGAACCGACCTGATCCAGCAGTTCGAGCTGTACTTCGACGGCGCGGACATGACCAACGCCAGTCTCTACCTCTGTGTCGACGATACCCTCGGCGACGCTGGTGCCCAACGCATCATCACGGCGCTGCGCCATGCCGGGCTGTGGTCCGAAGCCGCTGCCAAGGTGGTGCCCGCCGAGCACAAGCCCATGTACGCCGAGCAGATGAAGTTCATCGGCTCCCGCACCGGCCACTTGGAGGGCGAAACCTTCCACATCGCTGCCTACGACCACCCCAAGTTTCCGTCGAATCCCGAGCGCTGGCAGGCTTGGCAGGACTGCATCGCCAAGTATTACCCCTGAGCGACCCGCGACAGCGCCGCGGCGCACTCCACACCCATAACGAGAACGAGCCATGGCCAAGCGACACGTACTCGACGGCGTGCGCGTGCTGGATTTTTCCCAGCACGTCGCCGGCCCCGCCTGCACCCGGATGATGGCCGAGATGGGCGCCGAGGTGATCAAACTCGAACTGGCGCCGTTCGGCGAACAGATCCGCAGCGTCGGCTTCAAGGTCAACGGCCGCAGCATCTATTTCATCCAGCAGAACCGCGGCAAGAAGAGCGTCTGCGTGGACATGAAATCCGCCGCCGGCAAGGAGATCGTCTACGACCTGGTCAGGCAGGTCGACGTGGTGATCGAGAACTTCGCCCCCGGCGCCATCGGCCGCCTCGGCCTGCCCTGGTCCAAGGTCCAGGAGCTCAACCCCCGGGCGATCATGTGCTCGATCTCCACCTTCGGCCAGGAGGGGCCGCTCGCCGGGCTGCCCGGCTACGATTTCATCGGCCAGGCCAACGCCGGCATCACCGGCATGATCGGCGACCGCGACAACGGCCCCTACATCCCTATCGCGGCGCTCGGCGACACCACGACCGGCGCCCATGCGCTCGCCGCCATCAATGCCGCGCTCTACCACCGCGCCACCGGCGGCAGCGGCCAGTTTCTCGATATCTCGCTGCTCGACTGTTACTTCCACAGCCACGAGATGAACGTGGGCGCGATCAGCGCCAGCCAGGGCGCCATCGACCCCTATCTGCCCGGCCGCTACCACCAGGCGGTGGCGCCGCTCGGGGTCTACAAGAGCAAGGACGGCTACCTGATCCTGATCGCCATCCTCGGTCGCTGGAAGGATTTCTGCGCCGCCATGGGCCGGCCCGAACTGGCCACCGACCCGCGCTACGTCGACGACCCCGCGCGGGTCGCCCACCACGCCGAACTCAAGGTGCTGATCGAGGACTGGCTGCAAAGCCAGGAGAGCGACGCGGCCACCATCGCACTGCTCGGCAAGCACCATGTGCCGGTGGCGCCGATCCTGTCGATCCGCCAGGTGATGGAGCACCCACACATGCGCCAGCGCGGCACCGTGCGCAGCGTCACCGACCGCGGCGCGGGCAGCTTCGAGATGCCGGGCATGCCGCTGCGCTTCTCGGGCTTCGCCAACGATCTGGACCTGCAGGCGCCCTACCTGGGCGAGCACAACGCCGCGGTACTGGGCGGGCTGCTCGGCCTCTCGGCCGAGCGCATCGCCGGGCTCACAGCGGACGGAGTGCTGGTGGCGGAGCCGATACCAGCCTGAACCCGAGCGGGGTCAGAATCCCTTGACGCCCGGATCCAATTGCACGCCGAAGGAGTTGAGCGCCATCGACACCAGATGGTACTGGCCGACGGCGAACACCACATCCATCAGTTGCAGGGTGTCGTAGCGCTCGGCCAATTCGGCCCAGGTGCCGTCGCTGATACAGGAATCGTGATGGAGTTCGTCGGCGGCGCGCAGCAGCGCGGCTTCGAACGGCGTCCAGCACGCGGCTTCCGGCCCCACCTTGATGCTGGCGATCTCGGCATCCGTGAGCCCGGCCTCGCGGGCGAAGATCACATGCTGGCCCCATTCGTATTCGGCCTGACACAGCCAGCCCACGCGCAGGATGAGGATCTCGCGTTCACGCGCGCCGATGCGCGAGGTCTCGCCCATCACGTGGTAGGCCCACACGGTGAACTTCTGCGCCGCGTCCCAATGCCGGGACAGGGTGCCCAGCACATTGTAGAAGGGCTGCGCGGCCTTGATGGGCTCCAGCACCTTGCGCTGCTCGTCGGTCCACTCGCCCTCGGTCAGGGGCGGGATGCGGGGTTTAGGTAGCTTCATGGGCGCCTCCAGGCTGTGGTTATTATGTCGGCGAACCGCATTTGTTCGCGAACCGTGCGGTCACGGGGCCACTACATCCGACGGCTGTCCGCGACCATCGCCAGGGTAGCGCAAGTCCGCCGTCGATCGCGCTCTCAGGCGCGCCTCAAAGCAACGCCATGCCGATGAAGGCGGCCGCACCGGCCAGGTACCCGACCAGGGCCAGCAAGCTGATGCGCTTCAAATACCAGAAGAAGTCGATGCGCTCCATGCCCATGGCGGCGACCCCGGCTGCCGAGCCGATGATCAGGCAGCTGCCGCCGGTGCCAGCACAATACGCCAGCAGCTCCCAGAAGCGCCCATCGCGCACGAAGTGCTGCAACCACTCGGCATCGCCACCGGCGGCGGCGACGGCTTCGGGCATCGCGAGGGGATACATTTTCATCGCGCCCGCCACCAACGGCACGTTGTCGACCACCGAGGACAAGAGGCCGATGGCAATGTTGATCGCATAGATGTTGCCAAGCCCCTCGCGCAGGTAGGCGGCCACCTGGTTGAGGTGGCCCGCGGTGGCCAGACTCGACACCGCCAGCAGAATGCCGAGAAAGAACAGTACGCTGGTAGTATCGACACGGCGCAGCACGCCGACCACCGACAGCGGGTGCTTGTCCTCCTGGTTCTTGTCGCGGTGCAGGATCTCGGTGGTCACCCAGAGCACGGAGAGCCCAAACAACATGCCCATGTACGGCGGCAGATGGGTGAACGTCTTGAACACGGGGACGAACACCAGGGCGCCGAGGCCCATGGTAAACACCAGCTTGCGTTCGAAGGGCGTGGTGGGGTCCACCACGTCCTCGTAGGCGAGCGCGGCCGCGGGGCGCTCGAGGTCGCCCTTGAGACGCCCGCTGACCAGCAACAGCGGGATCAGCAGGCAGATCAGACTGGGCAAAAAGAGCTGCTTGATGATGCTGAGGGTGCTGATCTGATTGCCGATCCACAACATGGTGGTGGTGACGTCGCCGATCGGCGACCAGGCGCCGCCGGCATTGGCGGCGATCACCACCATGCCGGCGTAGAACCAGCGTTCCTCACGGTCCCGAACCAGCTTGCGGATCAGAGATACCATGACGATGGTGGTGGTGAGGTTGTCGAGCACCGCGGACAGGAAAATGGTGAGCAGGGAAATCATCCACAACAGATAGACCCTGCTATTGGTGGCGATGCGATCGGTGATGACGCGAAAGCCCTCGTGGGCATCGACCAGTTCGACAATGGTCATGGCGCCCAGCAGAAAGAACAGGATCTCGGCGATTTCCCCGAGGTGGTGGCGGAGCTCCCCGGGGACACCGTGACCAAGCTCGGCGCCGGCGAAGATCTGCTCGGCACCCAGTACCAGGATGGTCCAGCAGACTACCGCGGTCAGGATCGCGGATGCAGCCTTGTCGATCTTGAGCGGATGTTCCAGAGCAATGCACAGGTATCCGATCACGAATACCGCTGCCATCGACAAATACGGCAACATCGACACAGTCCTCCGGACAGCAATTGATTACGGGCAGGGCACAGGTTGCCACCACCGGGACGCAGCTCCGACGTGGGGATACACGGGCACTGACGTCGCCGCTAAGTTGCGGGCCGGACCCTAACCACGCGGGCGGCGCAAGTCAATGCAGGGCGTGGCGGCCACCGGCCAGGCCACGCACCAGGTCACCCGGTGCACCCCCACTTGCCCCCTGGCATCCGGACCGGACTCAGCCCGGCAGGCGCTCCACATCTACGCCCACCGTCATCTCCGGGGCTTCGCCGCCGTCGAAGATGACGCCGCGCAGCGGGGTGACGTCGGAATAGTCGCGCCCCCAGGCGGTGGTGATGTGCCGCGCGCCCGGCATGTTGTCGTTGGTGGGATCGAAGTCGATCCAGCCGTCACCGGGCACGTACACCGCGAACCAGGCGTGGGAGGCGTCGGCACCGACCAGCCGCACCTGACCGGGCGCGGGCTGGGTTTCCACATAGCCGCTGAGATAGCGCGCCGCAAAGCCGAGTGCGCGTAGGCAGCCAATGGCGAGGTGGGCGAAGTCCTGGCAGACGCCGCGGCGGTTGTCGAACACCTCCTCGAGCGGCGTGGCGATGCTGGTGAAGTCCGGGTCGTAGGCGAAATCGCGGAAGATGCGCCCGGTCAGCTCGCGCACCGCGGCCAACAGCGGCCGCTCATCCGCGAACGAGGGCGCGGCATAGTCGCGGAGCTTGGCGCTGGCGCGGATCATCGGTGAATCGAGGAGGAACTCCCGCGCCAGCAGGTGTTCGTCGACCCGCTCCTCCCGCACCTGGCGCTGCGCCTCGGCACAGGTGACACCGAAATCCAGCGCCGGCGCATCGCCGCCCTCGTCGACTTCGACCCGGCTGACCACACGCACCTCCAGCTCCCGATGCGGGGCTTCCACGGCGAACAGATACATGCGGTTACCGAAGTAATCGCGTCGCTCGGCGGCGCTGGCCGGCGTGGGCCGCACTTCGATGCGGCTATCGAGGCAGCGCTGGCGGGGCGTGTCCCGCGGCAGCAGGTGAGCGCGGTTGTGGCACTGGCTCACCGGCCGCTGATAGGCGTAGCGGGTGAGATGACTGACGCGGTAGATCATCCGTAGCCCCAGGTGCCGGCGATCAGCTGGTGCTGTTCGGCGCGGTGGTCGAAATAGCATTCGGCCAGCACCTCGGCCAGTGACGTCAGCAGGGTTTCGAGACCTTGGAGCAGAGTTCCAAGGCCGAGTTCGCCGCTATCGGTGGCGGCCGCCAGTTGTTCGAGCCGGCTCAGGCGCAGTGCGGTCAGCGCCTCCAGCGCCAACCGCCCGGCGCGCGAGAGGCCGCTGCCCACCTCTACCACCGGCAGCACGCCAATGTGTCGGTTGAGACGCTCGACCTGGTAGAGCAACGCCCGCGGATTGCTCTCGTCGAGCACCAACAGCTCGATGCCATGGAGAATGTCAGGCTCGGTGCGATAGCGCCGCCGGTAGGTGATCAGGACCTCGCAGGTCAACAGCAGCGATTCCACCACCACCGGGACGTCGCTCTCCGCCGGCAGCGGCACCAGAGTGGCGCGCAGCAGACCGATCAGTTGCAGTGCCTTCTCGATGCCGCGGCCGAGCTCCCAGAAACGCCAGTTCATGCCCCGGAACATGCTCTCGTGGCGCAACCCGGAGAGCGCGAGCAGGGTGGTCACCAGCGGGTCCAGAGCCTCCTCGGGGGCCACCAGCTGCTCGGCGCCGAGCTGTGCGTCCAGCGCCGCGAGCTGGTCGCGCAGGTCGTTGAGCACCCGCTGGGTATCGGCCGAGAGCAGCTCCTTGACCTCCTCCCCGGCCTGCAGCATGGCATTGAGACTGGCCGCCACCGTGCCTGGCCGCGCGCCATCCAGCGCCACCGCGCGCAGTTCCGCCTCGGGGCACGCGAAGGGCGCGGCCGCGGTGCAGAATCCAGGCCGCGTGTGGGTGACCAGGGTCAACGCGCGCAGCAGCAGCCGGCGCGCGCCGTCGGTCAGGGGCTCGACGCCATTGAGCTGCAGGAACAGGGTGCGCAGCAGGCGCAGCGCCACCTCGCCGCGCTCGGCGTAACGGCCCATCCAGAACAGATTTTCGACCACCCGGCTGGGCAGCACACCGCGCTCCTGGGGCACGCCGGCGGCGGCCGGCTCGCGGCGCAGGGTCAACTGCTTCTCGGGCTCGGAGGCCAGCACCCAGGTGTCCTTGCTGGTGGACCCGGTGAGGTTGGTGACCACCCGGGCGTCGGCGGCGCGGCCCACCCGAGTGAGGCCGCCCGGCAGGAAGGTATAGGAAGTCGGATTGGCCACCGCGAAACTGCGCAGCACCATCGGCCGCGGCTGCAAGTCGCCTGCCTCCAGCACCGGCGTGTGCGACGCCGCCACATAGCGCTGCGCCACATAGTCCAGCGGCGCGTCCTGGATGCGGCGGCGCCACTGCGCAAGGCCCTCGGCGCCGAGCTCGCTGCCGAACACGCTGTGCAGGCCGTAGCGGCGGAAGCTGGGCTTGAGCACCAGCCGCGGCAGTTCGGCCAGAACCAACTCCCGATCCGCGGGATCGCCGCACCAGAAGGTCTCCACGCTGGCGATGCGCGGCTCGCGACCGAAGAAGAAGCGGCCGATCGCCGGCAGGTACTTGAACAGCGCCGGGTTCTCGATGAAGCCGGTGCCGAGCGGATTGGCGATCGCCACCCGGCCGGCGCGGACCACCTCGAGCAGTCCGGGTACGCCGAGCTGGGAGTCGCCGCGCAGCTCCACTGGATCGCAGAAGAAGTCATCCACCCGGCGCAGGATGACGTCGATGGGACGCAACCCCTCCAGGGATTTCATCCACACCCGGCCGCCGCGGACGGTGAGGTCGCTGCCCTGCACCAGTGGATAGCCCAGGTAGTTGGCGAGGAAGGCGTGCTCGAAATAGGTCTCGCTGTAGGAGCCGGGGGTCAGCACCACCACCTGGGGGATGCCATCGCCGCCACCCAGTGCCATCAATTTCTGGCGCAGCTGATGGAAGAATCCCGACAGCCGGTGCACGTGGCTGTCGCGGAACAGGCTGGGCAGCACCCGCGACATCACCGTGCGGTTCTCCAGCGCATAGCCGGCACCGCTTGGCGCCTGGGCGCGATCGCCGATCACCACCATGGCGCCGCTGGCATCCCGCACCAGATCGGCAGCATAGAGCACCAGCTGATGCTCGCCGGGTAGCCGCAGGCCCTGGCACTCCCGCAGAAAACCCGGGTGGCTGAACACCAGCTCCGGCGGCAGGATGCCATGGCGCACCAGTTCGCGCGGCCCGTAAACATCCTTGAGTACCAGGTCGAGCAGCTCGGCGCGCTCGATCAGGCCCGCCTCGATGCGGCTCCACTCCTCGCTCTCGAGGAGCTGGGGTACCAGATCGAGCTCCCAGGTGCGGCTCGCCAGGGGTTCGCTGGAGACATTGTAGGTGGCGCCGTCGTCGCGCAGGATGCGCCGCGCCTTGCGCTCACGCTCGGCCAGCGCCTGCGGACCCAGCGCAGCCAGGGCATCGAGCAGGTAGCGCCAGTGCGGCGCGACCTCGCCGCGGGCGTCGTGGAGTTCATCGTGGCTGCCGGCCAGCCGTGCATAGCCCAGCGCCTCGGCCGTGGCCACGCGCGGCGGTCCGCCCTGGGGCAGCTGGCTGGGCAGCGGCTGTTGGCCGGAGAGAGGCTGATAGGGCCGCGGCGTCGAGGTGGGGTCGGTCATCGCAGGCACGGGCACGGCAGCGGAGGGCGCAAATTCTGGCACAGCCGGGCGCCGCCGGCAGCGTGCTCAACCGCCGCGACGCAGGTCGAGGGTGTGGGGATATTCATGGCTCGGCTCTTCCGGGGGCGGTGCCAGCGGCCGCGGCAGCCCGCCGTGGGGTACGAAGCGGCGCAAGGCCGGCGGCGGCACCGGCGGCGGGATCACCCCCGGGCTGTGGCCGAAATCCTGGAAGCGGCTGATGCGGCGCCCTTCGGCGGCATTGGCGTTGACCGGGAAATCCTCGTAGCTGCGTCCGCCGGGGTGCACCACGTGGTAGGTGCAGCCGCCGATCGCCATGCCGTTCCAGGTGTCGATCAGGTCGAACACCAGGGGCGCCTGCACGCCGATGGTGGGATGCAGCGCCGAGGGCGGCTGCCAGGCCCGGTAGCGCCCGCCCGCGACGTATTCGCCCTGCCGCCCGGTATTGCGCAGCGGTACCCGGCGGCCGTTGCAGGCCAGCACGTGGCGGCCGTCGGTGAGGCCCTCGACCTTGACCTGCAGGCGCTCCACCGAGGAGTCCACATAGCGCGCGGTGCCGAAGCTGGTCGCCTCCTCGCCGAGCACGTGCCAGGGCTCGATCGCCCAGCGCAGCTCGATGCGGATGGCGTCGATCTGCACCTCGCCGTAATGGGGATAGCGAAACTCGGCGAAGGGCGCGAGCCAGTCGAGCGCAAACGGCAGACCGTGGGCGTTGAGATCGGCCACCACGTCGCGCAGATCGGCCCAAGCATAATGCGGCAGCAGGAAACGGTCGTGCAGCGCCGTGCCCCAGTTCACCAGCGGCTTGCGGTAGGGCGCGTCCCACAGCCGCGCGACCAGGGCGCGCAGGAGCAGCGCCTGCACCAGCGCCATGCGCGGATGGGGCGGCATCTCGAAACCGCGGAATTCGAGCAGTCCCTGGCGGCCGCTGGCGCTGCCAGGCGCATACAGCTTGTCGATGCAGAACTCGGAGCGGTGGGTGTTACCGGTGATGTCGGTGAGCAGGTTGCGCAGCAGCCGATCCACCAGCCAGGGCTGAGCCACTTCGCCCGCCGGCATCTGCTGGAAGGCGATCTCCAGCTCATAGAGAGTCTCGGCGCGACCCTCATCGACCCGCGGCGCCTGGCTGGTGGGGCCGATGAACATGCCGGAAAACGCATAGGACAGCGCCGGGTGGTGCTGCCAGTAGGTGAGCAGGCTGCGCAGCAGGTCGGGGCGGCGCAGCAGCGGGCTGTCGGCGGGCGTGGCGCCGCCGAGGGTGACGTGGTTGCCGCCGCCGGTGCCGGTATGGCGGCCGTCGACCAGGAATTTTTCGGTGCCGAGGCGCGCCAGGCGGGCCTCCTCGTAGAGCGCCTGGGTGTTGTCGCGCAGTTCCGCCCAGGAGTGTGCGGGGTGGATGTTGACCTCGATCACGCCGGGGTCCGGGGTCACCAGCAGGCGCAGCAGGCGGCTGTCGTGGGGCGGTTCGTAGCCCTCGATCACCACCGGCAATTTCAGTTCAGCGGCGCAGGTCTCGATCGCGCCCACCAGCGCGAGATAGTGCTCCAGGTGCTGCAGCGGCGGCAGGAAGACGTGCAAGGTGCCATTGCGCGGTTCCACGCACAGCGCGGTGCGCAGCACTGCCACCTCTGCCAGGGCGGCGCCCGCATCGGGGTCGGCGGGTTCGACCATGCCCTGGCGGCGGTCGCGGACCGCGTCCAGGCTGGCCTGGGCGTACTGGTGGTAGTCGGCGTCGAGGGCCGCCGCGGGCGCGAAGGGATCGCGCTCAGGGGTGTGGCGCTCGTGCTCCCGGGCCAGCGCCGGAAGCGACTCCAGCGGCAGCCGGAAGCCCATGGGTGAATCGCCGGGGATCAGCACCAGCTCGCCGCGGCGCAGCGGCCAGGGCGAGCTGCGCCAGCGCTGCGCGAACGGATCCCAACCCAGCGGCAGCGCCAGGCCGACCGCAGCGTCCAGACCCTGTTGCAGCACCCGCGCCAGGCGCCGGCGCTCCAGATCGTCGCCAAGATCCACGGCGCGCAGATCCAGGTTCACCGGCAGGTCCTGTTCGCGCCACAGGTAGTGGAGCGCATCCTCGCGGGCGGCGAGCAGATAACCGGGATCGATGTCCAGCGCCCGGCACAGACGCGCGGCGAAGCGCTCGGCGGCGGCGAAATCGTGGCCGTGGTCGCGGTCCACGCGCGCCAGCCAGCGCGGCTCGCGCCACAGGGGCACGCCGTCGCGGCGCCAGAAGCAACCCAGCGCCCAGCGCGGCACCTCCTCGCCCGGGTACCACTTGCCCTGCCCGTAGAACAGCAGGCCGCCGGGGGCGAAGCGCGCGCGCAGGCGCAGCAGCAGGTCCTTGGCCAGGCGCAACTTGTCGGCGCCGAGCGCGGTGGTGTTCCACTGCGCCGATTCCATGTCGTCGATGGACACGAAGGTAGGTTCGCCGCCCATGGTGAGACGCACGTCGCCGGCGTGCAGGCGCGCATCGACCGCTGCGCCCAGGGCATCGATCAGCGCCCACTGATCATCGCTGTAGGGCTTGGTGACGCGGGGATCCTCGTGGATGCGCAGCACCTCGTTGCGGTGCGCGAATTCCACCTCGCAGACGTCGGTACAACCCTCGATGGGCGCCGCCGATACCGGGTCGGCGGTGCAGGCCAGGGGGATGTGGCCCTCGCCCGCGAACAGTCCGGAGGTGGGATCGAGCCCCACCCAGCCGGCGCCGGGCAGATAGACCTCACACCAGGCGTGCAGATCGGTGAAATCCGCCTCCGGTCCGGCGGGGCCATCGAGTGCGGCCACGTCCGGCTTCAGTTGCACCAGATAGCCCGATACGAAGCGCGCCGCCAACCCCAGGTGGCGGCAGATCTGCACCAACAGCCAGCCGCTGTCGCGGCACGAACCGCGCGCCAGCGCGAGCGTCTCCTCGCAGCTCTGCACGCCGGGTTCCATGCGCAACGTATAGGCGATCTCATGCTGCAGGCGGCGATTGAGATCGACCAGGAAATCGATGGTGGGCGTCGCCGCCCGCGGCACCGCCGCCAGCCATTCCCGCAGCAACGGCCCGGCCGGCTCGCACTCCAGGTAGGCCGCCAGTTCACGTCGGTCGCGCTCGCCATAGGCGAACGGAAAGCGCTCGGCGATCGGTTCGAGAAAGAAATCGAAGGGGTTGATCACCGTCATCTCGGCAATCACCTCCACCACCACCCGCAGGTGGTCGGTGCGCTCGGGGAACACCAGCCTGGCCAGATAGTTGCCGAACGGGTCCTGCTGCCAGTTGAGGAAGTGCCCGCCGGGACTCACGCGCAGCGTATAACCGCGGATCGGGGTGCGGCAGTGCGCCGCCGGGCGCAGCCGCAGCACATGGGGCGAGAGGCTCACCAGGCGGTCGAAGCGGTATTCGGTGGTGTGCAGCAACTTGACCCGAATCGCCATCGCGCGGTCCCCGTGTTCAGCCCAGAGTGAACCAGGTTTCAGCGATCTGCCGATGTAGGGTTGCGATGCGGATCTGCAGTTCGTTGAGGTGTTCCCGAAACGGCGTCCCGAGATCGTCGATGTTGGCGATCGGATAGCGCACCGCGGCCAGTTCGTCGAGCAGCCCCAGCACCCCCTTGCCGCGTGGCAGGGCCCGGATCGCCTCCGCCATGCGCTCGCGGCAGAAGCGGATGGAGCGCGGGAAATCCGGGTCGTAGAGCAGGAAATTGGCCACTTCCGGGCCGCTCACCCGCATCCGCACCCGGCGCCGGAAGGCGAGCTCCGCCGACAGCGAGCCCAGCACCTGGCCCCAGACGATCTGGCCGACGTTGACCTGGCCGCGCAGGTCCTCGGATTTCAGCAAGGTGACCGCACCGGCGTCGAGGATCCGGGTGGTCATGTCAGCGCGCTCCAGGTAGCGGCCCAGTTCGAGGAAGTGCCAGGCGGCATCGCGGCTGGTGGTGGCGGCGATCTGGCCGGTGATCAACTCGCAGCCGCGGATGATCCGTGCGCAGAACTCATAGCGCAGCTTGCGTCCCTGGCCCGGGCCGACTTCGTCGCGGGCGAAGTAGAACAACTCGTTGATCAGTTCCCAGACTTCGGGCGCGAATACGTCGCGGGTGGTGCGCAGGTTCTCCCGCACCATCTTCAACGACACCTGCAGGGAGATGGGGTTGTCCGCGTCGGCGAGCAGAAACTTGACCACGTTGCGCTCGTCGCGCACCCGGTAGCGCTCGGCGAAGCCGGCCTCGGCGCTGTTGAGCTCGATCAGGTTGTACCAGCTGATGTCGAGGCCCCGCGGCAGATCGAGCAAGAGGCTGTCGTAGACCCGGATCAGGCGCGCGGTGTTCTCCGCCCGCTCCAGATAGCGCGCCGCCCAGTAGATCCGCTCCGCCACCGAAGCCAGCATCACTGCGCCTCCAAGTCCACGATCCAGGTGTCCTTGCTGCCGCCGCCCTGGGAGGAATTGACCACCAGGCTGCCCTTGCGCATCGCCACCCGGGTCAGGCCGCCGGTGGTGACATAGAGTTCGTCCGCCTGGAGCACGAAGGGGCGCAGGTCGAGATGGCGGGGTTCGAGGCGGCCCCCGTCCACCAGCGTCGGTGCCACGGACAGCTTGAGCGTGGGCTGGGCGATGTAGTTGCGCGGATCGGCCTGGATGCGCGCGGCGAACTCGGCGCGCTCCTTGCGGCTGGCGTGGGGACCGACCA
>JADLCO010000037.1 GCA_020847115.1 Pseudomonadales bacterium
AGTGGTGCTCGACGCCCCAGCTCGAATCAAATCCCAGGGGTTCGGCGAGCTCCGCGATCGCGAGCTCCTTCTGGTAGATTTCTAGATCGGTCAGAGGCTGGTTGTGGCTGCTCTGAAAGGCCATGACGACGCCGACATCCATAAGGTGCTCCTCGGGGTTGGTAACAGATCGTTGCAATGTACGATGGCGGGATGAGTCCAGCCTGCAATGATAGCGCCTTCCGCGGCCGACACAGATGCACGGCCGGCTGGCGGAGCATGCCGCCGGCCGGGCCGCCGGAGTACCATGCCGTGACACCAGGCAACCGGGCCGAGTGACAGGGGGTGAGGATGAAGATCGGGTACATGATCATGATGGCCAACCATCATGCAAATCTAAGCGACGCGGAGATGATCCGCGAGGAAATGCGCGTGGCCGAGCTGGCCGAGGAGGTGGGCTACGATTCGATCTGGTGCGCGGAGCACCACTTCGAACCCTATTCGATGGCGGTCGACAACCTCCAGGTGCTGACCTGGCTCGGCGCCCGCACCAAAAATATCCAGCTCGGCAGCGCCGCGATCATCCTGCCCTGGTGGACCCAACCGGTGCGCATCGTCGAGAAGATCGCGACGCTCGATGCCATGACCGAAGGCCGCTTCCTGATCGGCTTCGGGCGCGGGTTGGCGCGCTGCGAATTCGAGGCGTTCGGCATTCCGATGGACGAGGCCCGCGGCCGGTTTGACGAAGCCGCGCGGATGATCGTCAAGGCGCTGGAAACGGGCTTCATCGAGGGCGAGGGCCCGTACTTCCCGCAGAAGCGCACCGAGATCAAGCCGCGGCCGCCGCAGAGCGCGAAGGATCGGCTCTACGCGGTCGCCATGTCCCCGGACTCCTCGAAGATCGTTGGCGAGCTGGGCGCGCGTCTGATGTGCTTCGTGCAGTTCGACATGCGCGCGCACAAATCCAACATCGACTTCTACCGTAATGCGTTCCAGTCCGCGCACGGCAACAACGCACCGGCGCCGCTGCTGCTCGATTTCTGCTACTGCCACGAGGACGCAGGCGTCGCCGAGGAGCGCGCACGCAAATACCTGGCGGTCAACTACCTGTCGATTCTGCAGCACTATGAGTTCATGGCCGATTACCACAAGGAGATCAAGGGCTACGAGACCTATGAGAAATCGGCCAGCTTCCTGAATTCGCTGGGCCTCGAGAAGGCCGTCGAGGACTACATTTCCCACCAGGCCTGGGGCACCCCGCAGCAGGTGCTCGACAAGCTCGCCGCGCGGCGCGACGTGATCGGCGACTACGAATGGAACTCCATCGTCAGCTACGGCGGCATGCCATTCGACCAGGTCGAGGGCAGCATGCGCCTGCTCGGCAAAAAAGTGCTACCCGAGCTGAGGAGCTGGAGTTCGTAACGGCGTCCGTGGGCAAAGCGTACCCACGCGGAAGCTCACGGGGGGCTCAGCGCGGACTCTCGGCGCGCAGGTTGGCGCGCAGATGCTGGTACTTCCATTCGCCGTCAATGCGCACATAGTCGTCGTCGTAGCGCAGCACCAGCCACTTGTTCTCGTTGTTCTTGCGGAAGGTGAACGGCCCGAGAAAGTACCAGCTTCCCGTGGCGCGGTCGCCGTCCACCTGGATCTGCGGGTTCATCACATTGTGCTGGGAGAAGCTGATCAGCTTCTGAAAGCCGCGGAACAGCTCGCGGATGGCCTCGTGGCCCTGGGCCTTGCCGAAGCCCGCGCCCTCCCAGATGCCGTCCGGCGCGAACACCGAGGCGATGCGCTCGGGGTTATGGTCGTCGTCGCAGATCTCGCAGTAGCGCGCCTTGAGCTGCTTGATCGCCTCGATGGCTTCGAGCCGTGCGATGCGCTGTTCCAGATCGGTGGTGCTCATGGCTCAATCTCCCTTGTTTTATTGGCAAAAAATGTTGGCGGTGCCGCTCAGTCCACGCCCTTGGGTTTCTGCTGGCTCATGAAGCCGAACATGTAGCCCGCGATACGGCGCATCTGGATTTCGTCGGCACCCTCGGTGATGCGATAGCGGCGGTGGTGGCGGTAGATATGCTCGAACGGCTTGTGGCGCGAGTAGCCGAGTCCGCCGTGCACCTGCATCGCCCAGTCGGCAGCATCGCAGCACAGGCGGTTCGCGGTGTAATTGCACATGGATACCTTGTCGGACACCGTGAAATTGCCATGGGTATCCATGTTCCAGGCGGTCTTGTGGATCAGCGCCCGCAGCATCTCGGCGCGGGTCTGCAATTCCACCAGCGGAAACTGAATGCCCTGATTCGACGCCAGCGGCTTGCCGAACGGCTTGCGCTCCTTCGCGTAGGCCACCGCCTGATCGATGCAGAACTGCGCGGCGCCGAGGCTCGACGCCGCCTGGCGGATGCGGTTTTCGTTGAAGAAGTGCTGCACCACCTGCAGGCCCTTGCCCTCGCCGCCGAGGATCGCATCGTGCGGCACGCGCACATTGGTGAAGGATACCCGGCCGTGGTCGGTGGGCATGTTGAAAGTCCACAGCATCTCCTCGATCCTGAGGCCCGGCGCGTTCATCGGTACCAGAAAGGCGGTGATGCCCTGCCCGTCGCCGGCCTTGCCGCTGGTGCGCGCATAGACGAGATCGTAGGGCGCCTTGTGGATGCCGGTGTTCCAGGTCTTCTCGCCGTTGATGATCCAGTCGTCGCCCTGGCGCTCGGCGCGGGTTTCCATGTGGGTCGCGTCCGAGCCGTGGTTGGGCTCGGTGATGCCGTAGGCGTAACTCAACTTACCCTGGAGCATGGGCTCGATCCATTCGGCCTTCTGCTTGTCGGTGCCGTAGGCCAGCATCAGGAGCACCCCCACGTTGTTGCCGACGATGGAATGTTCGGTCTGCAGATCGTTGTGCAGGCCGAGGCCCTTCTTCGCCAGGTGTTCGCGGATGATGGCCATGCCCAGGTTGGTGCCGTCGCGGCCGCCGTACTGGCGCGGGATCGGGTAGCGGTAGTGGCCGGCGGCATCGGCCAGGCGCTTGGCCTTTTCCATCAGGTCTTCCCAGGCGTCGTTGGGCAGGCCGCCGCGCTCCCAATCGGTACGCGCATCCTCGCGGCGGTGATCGAAAAAGCGGATGTTGTCGTCCTGATTTTCGAGCGGCTTGATCACCCGTTCGATGAAGTCGTCGAGTTCGAGCAGGTAGTCGGCGAGCTCCTTGGGAATGTCGAAGTTCATGGCATGTCTCTGGATGAGGTTTCGTGACGGGAAGAATAATTGCACTGGCACCGGCGCCCGGCGCGGCTATTTCAGGACGTGCATCGCCAGGCCGGTATCGCGGCCGGCCTCCAGCGCCTGCGCGAACGGCAGATCAGCGGCGCGGCGAATCAGCTGCTTGGTGAGCCGCAGGGCATCGTGGTTGAAACCCGCAAGCTGTTCGGCCAGGGCACTCGCGGTGGCAAGCAGCTGATCCTCGGGCACGACGCGGTTGATCATGCCGAACGCCAGCGCCTGATGCGCGTCGATGTTGTTGCACAGGGTCAGCAGCTCGAACGCGGCCTTGCGGCCGATCTGGTGCACCAGTGTCGGCGCCACCCCGGCCGCGGCCATGCCGAGCTTGACCTCGGGATAGCCGAACACCGCGTTCTCGGCCGCCACCACCAGATCGCAGCTCACCGCCAGATTGCAGCCGCCGCCGATGGCATAGCCCTGCACCGCGGCGATCACCGGCGTGTCCATGCGCTGGATGGTGCCGTAGAAGCGCACGGTGTCGTCGAGCCGCTGGGCGATGCGTTGGCCGGCTGTCGGTCCGGTGGTCGCGCCGTTCTTTTTGTCCTCGGGGGCGCTGTCCGGCGAGCCGCCGCCGAGGTCGGCCCCGGCGCAGAAGGCACGCCCGGCGCCCGCGAGCACGATCACCGCCACACCGCGATCGGCCTCCGCGGTGCGCAGCGCCGCGGCGAGCTCCGTCACCAGGGCATCGTTCATGGCATTGAGTTTTTCCGGCCGGTTCAGGGTCAGATAGCGGATGGCGCCCGCGTCGCGGGTCAGGATCAGATCGGTCATGGGAGGTTCTCGGTGCGAGGGTCAGTCAGTAGCCGTTGATGGACGCGAAGCGGTCGCGGTGCCAGGCGCCGTCGCCGAGCGTGGTCTCGGCGGCGCGGGCGCGCTTCATGTACAGCCCAATATCCTCCTCGTCGGTCATGCCGATGCCGCCGAACATCTGGATCGACTCGCGGCCGACGCGGTTGGCGGTGTCGGAGACCCGCGCCTTGGCGGCGCTGGCCAGGGCGGGCGCATCCGGACGCTTGGCATCGAGCGCGCGCAGCGCGGCGCGGGTCACCGAGATCGCCAGCTCGCGCTCGCAGAACAGATCCGCGGCGCGGTGCTGGAGCGCCTGGAAGGAACCGATGGGCACGCCGAACTGGCGGCGCACGCGCAGATAGGCCAGGGTGCGATCGAAGGCCTCGGAGAGCACGCCGAGCAGTTCGGCGGCGAGCCCGGCGGCGGCGCCGTCGAACACGGGTTCGAGGATCTCCGCGGCGCCATCGACTTCACCCACGACCTGGTGTGGGCCGGCGGCCACCTCGCGCAGGGTCAGCTGGACGGCATTGCGGGCATCGATCAGCGGTGTGGGCAGGCAGTCGATGCCCGGGGTGCCGGCGTCGAGCAGGAACAGGGTCAGGCCGTCGCGCTCGCCAGGCCGGCCGGCGGTGCGCGCCAGCGCCAGCCAGTGGTCGGCACCGGCGCCGTCGAGCACGAAGCGCTTCTCGCCGCTCAGTCGATATCCGGCGGCGCTGCGTTCGGCGCGGGTGGCGACCTGCCAGGGGGCAAAGCGGCCCTGTTCCTGGAACGCTAGCGCGATCACCCGTTCTCCCGCGCAGAGGGCGGGCAACAGTGCCTGTTTCTGGGCCTCGCTGCCGCCCAGCAACAGTGCCCGACCGGTCAGCAGCACGGTGGACAGGAAGGGCGTTGGCAGCAGACGGCGGCCCAGCTCTTCCAGCACCACGCCGAGTTCGGCCAGCCCCAGTCCCAGGCCGCCGTATTGCTCGGGGAAGGGAATCCCGGTCCAGCCCAGCTCCGCCATCTCCCGCCACAGGGCGCGGGAATAGCCCAGCGGATCCCGTTCATCGCGGTAGGCGCGCAGCTGTGCGGTGCTGAAGCGGGCGGCGGCGAACTCGCGCGCCGCGCGCTGCAGCTGCCCTTGTTCCTCGCTGAGCGCCAGCGGGGCGGTCGGTTCCGTGGCGATGCTCATTGCGGCAGCTCCAGAAAGCGCTTGGCGATCAGGTTGCGCTGGATCTCGTTGGTGCCGCCCTCGATGCTGTTGCCCTTGGCGCGCAGCCACTGGCGCGTGGTGCGCAGGTCGGTTGCGTCGAAGCCCGGGCCCTCCCAGCCCAGGCCGTCGGCGCCGAGCAGGGTCATCATCAGTTCGTGGCGGCGGTTGGTGAGCTCGCTGCCCCAGAGCTTGAGCATCGAGGCGACGTGCTCGCCGCCCTGCCCGGCAGCGGCCTCGTCGGCGGCGCGGGCCATGGTCAGGCGCAGCGCCAGGCTGTCGAGCTCGCACTGGGCGACCTGATCGCGCAATACCGGATCGGCGATGGGGCCATCCTGCGCGCCGAGCTGCTGGCGGGCGAGCTCCGGCAGCGTGCGGGCGCGGCCCAGGTCGCCGCGGCCGATCGAGCCCAGGGCGCGGCGCTCGTGCTGCAACAGTTCGCGGGCGATTGCCCAGCCGTCGCCGGGCTGGCCCACCAGGTTCTCGCGGGGTACGCGCACGCCATCGAAAAAGGTCTGGCAGAAGGCCGAGGGGCCGCTGATCAGGCGGATCGGCGCCACCGAGATGCCCGCAGTCTTCATGTCGATGAGCAGAAAGCTGATGCCCTCGTGCTTGGGTGCGTCGGGGTCGGTGCGCACCAGGCAGAACATCCAGTCGGCCTGGTCGGCGTGGGAGGTCCAGATCTTCTGGCCGTCGACCACATAGTACTCGCCGTCGAGCACCGCACGGGTGCTCAGGCTGGCGAGATCGGAACCTGAGCCGGGCTCGCTGTAGCCCTGGCACCAGCGCATTTCATCGCGGGCGATGCCGGGCAGGTGGCGCCGCTTCTGCGCTTCGTTGCCGCGCGCCAGCAGCACCGGGCCGAGCAGCGACAGCCCGGCGCTGATCGGCGGCGGCCGCGCCCCGGCGCGGCGCAGTTCCTGGGCCAGCACCCGCGCCTGTTCCGGGTCGAGCCCGGCGCCACCGTATTCGACCGGCCAGGTGGGCGCGAGCCAGCCGCGTGCGGCGCGCTGGCGGTGCCAGCCCTGCTCGGCGGCAGCCAGTGCGCCGGGGTCGGCCCGGGGTTCGCGGAGGATGGCCGGACAGTGCTCGGCCAGCCACTGCGCGACCTCGGCGCGGAAGGCTTCCAGTTCGTCGGGGTTCATGGTCGCGCTTCCTTGATCTGTGGATCGGTCAGTGGGGCTGGCGCAGCGCCAGGCGAACCCGAATCAGTTCCGGATCCTCGGGCAGCGCCTGCGCCGCGAAGCCCAGTCGTTCGGCCAGCCGCAGCATCGCCCGGTTGTCGCGTGCCACCTCGCCATGCAGCTCGGCGAGCTCCTGGTCTCGCGCCTGGGTGATGAGCCGTTCGAGGACGAGGCGCCCAAGGCCCTGCCCGCTGAGGTCGGGATGGAGCAGGATGGCGAACTCCGCGCGCTCGCGGTTGGCGTCGATCAGCAGCCGCGCGATGCCGGAGATGGGCGTCTGCCCGGGGATACCGGCGGTGGTGACCACCAGCGCCAGCTCGCGGTCGTAGTCGATCTGGGTGAAGCGCGCGGCGTCGATCTCGGCGACGGTGTGCAGCGCCGCCGAGAAGTGCGCCTGGCGCTGCGCGGGCGTCAGATCGGCGAAGGCGCGGCGCAGCGCCGGTTCATCTTCGGGCAGGATCGGGCGCAGCAGCAGTTGCCGGCCGTCGGCCAGCGTCAGGGTTTCCTCCAGCTCGCGCGGGTAGGGGCGGATGGCGAGGCGCGCGGCGCCGCTGGTGGTGGCCGGCGCGATCCGCACCCGGGCATCGAGCGCGAGCACGCCGTCGGCGTCGGCGAGCAATGGGTTGATGTCCAGTTCGATCACCTCGGCGAGATCGGCGACCAGCTGCGCGACCTTGAGCAGGGTCAGCGCCAGGGCGTCGAGATCGGCCGCTGGGCGGTCGCGGTAGCCGCGCAGCAGACGGGCGATGCGGGTGCGCTCGATCAGTGCGCGGGCCAGGGTCAGGTTCAACGGCGGCAATTCCAGCGACTGATCGCGCACCACCTCTACTGCGGTGCCGCCCTGGCCGAACAGCAGCACCGGGCCGAATTGGGGATCGAGCGTCGCACCCAGGATCAGCTCCCAGCTGTCGCGGCGGTCGATCATGGGTTCCACCAGAAAGCCGTCGAGGCGGGCATCGGGGCGCAGCTCGCGCACCCGCGCGGCCATGGCCGCGGCCTCGGCGGTGACGGTCTCCGGCCGGCTCAGGTCGAGCACCACGCCGCCGACGTCGGACTTGTGCTGGATCTGCGCGGAGACGATCTTCAGTGCCACCTTGCCGCCCAGTTCGCGGGCGATCTCGCCCGCGGCCTCCGGGGTTGCGGCGATGCGCCCCGCGACCGTGGGAATGGCATAGGCAGCGAGCAGCGCCCGCACCTCGGGCGGGGTCAGCCAGTCGCGGCCCGCCGCCAGCGCCGCGGCGAGCAGGGCGCGGGCGGCCTCGGGGGCGGGCGCGAACAGCTCCGGGAGCGAGGGCGGCACCTGGGTGAGCAGCTGCTGGCTGCGCCGGTACTGGATCAGGTACTGGAAGGCGCGCACCGCCTGCTCCGGCGTCGCCGGGCTCGGGATGCCGGCGGCGGCGAAGCGTCGCCGTGCCGCCTCGGCGCTGGCCGCGCCGACCCAGCTGGTGATCAGCATGGGTTGCGCACGCTCGCCCCAGCAGTCGATCAGCGCCTGGGCCGCTTCCTCGCTGGAGGCAATGGCGGTGGGGCAGTTGAGCGCCAGCACCGCATCGATGTTCGGGTCCGCGGCAAGCAGCTCCGCGGCCGCCGCGTAGCGCGCTCCCGGCGCGTCGCCGATGATGTCCACCGGGTTGCCGTGGGACCAGGTCGCCGGCAGGCGCGCGTTCAGTGCCTGCAGGGTTTCCGGTGCCAGCTGCGCCAGTTCGCCGCCCTGGGCGATCAGGGCGTCGGTGGCGAGCACGCCGATGCCGCCGCCGTTGGTGAGGATCGCGACCCGCGGCCCGCGCGGCCGGCGGCCGGTGGCGAGCAGTTCGGCGGCGTCGAATAGTTCTTCCAGAGTGTCGACGCGCAGCGCGCCGACGCGGCGGAACACGGCATCGTAGACCGCGTCGTTGCCGGCCAGCGCGCCGGTATGCGAGGCTGCGGCGCGGGCGCCCTCGGCGTGGCGGCCGGCCTTGACCACGATCAGCGGCTTGACCCGCGCCGCGGCGCGCGCCGCCGAGACGAACTTCCGGGCGTCGGTGACGGCTTCGATATAGCGCAGGATGGCGTGGGTGGCGGGATCGGCGGCGAGGTAATCGAGCAGGTCGCCGAAATCGACGTCGATCATGTCGCCGAGCGACACCAGATGGGAAAAGCCGATGCCGCGCGCCTGCGCCCAATCGAGCATCGAGGTGACGATGGCGCCGGACTGGGTGAGGAAGGCGAGCCCGCCGGACAGTGCCGGCAGGTGGGCGAAGCTGGCGTTCAATCCGCTGACCGAGCTGAGCACGCCCACGCAATTGGGGCCCACCAGGCGCAGGCCATGGCGCCCGGCCGCGGCCAGCAGCTCGGCGCGGCTGGGGGACTGGCTGGGGTCGGCGTGAAAACCGGCGGTGAGCACCACCGCGGCCCGGGTGCCGCGGGCGCCGAGCCGGTCGAGGGTCGCCGCCACCGCCGCCGGCGGGGTGGCGATCACCGCGAGATCGGGCACCAGCGGCAGGGCATCGACATCCGCATAGCTGACGATGCCCTGCACCACGGCGCGGGCCGGATTGACCGGCAGGATCGCGCCCTCGAAGCCGGCGCCCAGCAGGTTGCGCAGTACCTGGGCACCAACGCTGCCCGGCCGGGCGCTGGCGCCGATCAGGGCGACGGCATTGGGTCGCAGCAGGGCATCGAGGTGGCGGGTGGACACCGCTGGGTGCCCGCTACTGGGCGGTGTAGCCTCCGTCCACCGCCATGCAGTGACCGGTGACGAAGGAGGCGCGGTCGGAGCATAGCCAGGCCACGGCGTGGCCGATTTCGGTGGGCCGGCCCATGCGGCCCACGGGTTCGGCCGCCATCAACGCCTGAATCATTTTCGAATCCGATCCGGCACTGGCGACCATGGGGGTCTCGATCAGTCCTGGACACACCGAGTTGACGCGGATGTTTTTCTTGGCGAATTCGATGGCGGCGGCCTTGGTGAGACCGTTGACGCCGTGCTTGGCGGCACCGTAGGCCGGTGCCATGGCGGCCGCCACCAGGCCAGCCACCGAGGCGGGGCTGACGATGGCGCCACCGCTGCCCTGGTCGAGGAACTGCTGGATCTCGGCTTTCATGCACAGCCACACGCCCTTGAGGTTCACCGCGATGTTGCGGTCGAAGTTCTCCTCGGTGCACATCACGGTGTTGGCCATGCGTCCCGAGATGCCGGCGTTGTTGAAAGCGCAGTCGAGGCGCCCGTAGTGGTTCACGCAGGCCTTGATCAGGGCATTCACCTCGGCCGCTTTGGACACGTCGCAGCGGACGAAGATGGCATCGCCACCGGCCGCCTGGATCTGCGCCACGGTGTCGGCGCCGCCGGCCTCGTTGACATCCGACACCACTACCCGGGCGCCCTCGGCGGCGAAGATGAGCGCCGTGGCCTGGCCGATGCCGGAACCCGCGCCGGTGATGATGCCTACCTTGTCCCGCAATATTCCGTTCATGTGATTATTCTCCGGGGTTGAAAACCGGTATTGGCCGCAGGTGCTGCGGCGCGATGCAGCTCTGGAGTATATGCGCAAGGATTGGCGCCCGGACACCAGGTCGCCGATGGTCGTTGACATATCAACCAAAGCGCCCTAGGGTTCCAGCATCCCACAGGCCCCTTCCTGCCGGTCCGCTCCGCCGGCCGCTTTCCGAGTCGCGCCCATGACCACCGCCACCGCCGAACTGCCCAGCGGTCCCGCACTGCGCCTGCCGCTGCTGCTGACCGCCATCGCCATCACCGCCGCCAATTTCATGAATGTGCTGGATCTCACCATCGCGGTGGTGGCGGTGCCGTCCATTTCCGGCACCATCGGCGCCTCGCCGTCCCAGGGCGCCTGGATCCTCACCTCCTACAGCATCTGCTTGGCGGTGGTGCTGCCGCTCAGCCCCTGGGTGTGCAAGCGTTTCGGTGAAGTCCGCACATTCACGTTCTCCGTTCTGATGTTCGCGCTGACCTCTCTGGCCTGCGGCATGAGCCGGAACCTGGAAACCCTGGTGCTGTTTCGTGCCCTGCAGGGGTTGTCCAGCGGCTTCATCGTGCCGCTGTCGCAGACTCTGCTGCTGCGCATCTTCCCGCCTCACAAACACGGCTCCGCGATCGGCCTGTGGAGCATCGCCTCCACCATCGCGCCGGTGCTGGGGCCGATCCTGGGCGGCTTCATTACCGACAACCTGGGCTGGCCCTGGATTTTCTACATCAACATTCCGATTGGTTTCGCCGCTGCCTGGGTGGTCTGGACCAGCATCCATCGCATCGACAATCCGAATCAGAAGATTCCCGTCGACGGCATGGGCATGGTGTTGCTCGCGGTGACCGTGTTGTTCTTGCAGCTGGTGCTGGACAAGGGCCACGAATGGGATTGGTTGGCTTCGCCGACCATCCAGCTGATGCTGACCGTAGCGGGGATTGCGCTGGTGGGCTATGTGGTCTGGGAGTGGCGCGAGCCCCACCCGATCATCGATTACGGGCTGTTTCGCATCCCGGTGTTCGTGGTCGCCTCGGTGATGGGGGTGATCTTCAACCTGACCTATTTCGCGAGCACAGTGCTCTATCCCATCTGGATGCAGCAGTCGTTGGGCTACACCGCCACGCTGGCCGGGATGGTGATGGCCGGCACCAGCGTGCTGCCAATCGTCGGCATGATGCTGGTGGGCCGCAACATCGCCCGGCTCAACCTGCGCGTTCTGGTAGTCTCCGGCAGCCTGGTGACCATGCTGGCGATCTGGCTGCAGGCGCAGTCGACCACGGAATCCAGCATCGGCCAGCTGCTGCAGGCGCGGGTGGTGATGGGCATCGGCTTCACCCTGATGTTTCCGCCGCTGATGGCGATCTCGCTGGGCTCGGTGGGGCCCGAGCGCACCGTGGCGGCGGCGAGCTTCTTCAATTTTTTCCGCAATGTCGCCACCAGCGTCGGCATCGCCGTGGGGATCAGTCTGTGGGAGAGCCGCACCGTGTTCCATCGCCTGCGCCTGGTGGAGGAGCTCAATCCCCACCTGGCCGGCAAGGAACAGGCGCTGGCGCCGCTCCGCCAGCTCGCCGGCGACGATCCCAATGCACTCTGGGCCATGGCCGATCGCCTGGCGACGGCGCAGGCCTCGACCATGGGACTCAGCGACACCTTCCTCATATGCATGGTGGCGGTGATCCCGGTGATTTTGCTGAGCCCGCTGCTGCCCGCCCGCCTGGCGCCGCGGGCCGGTGCCGGTGCGGCTGCCGCGGCGGTCGACTGAAGCCCGCGACCGGGCGGTTGCAAATACAGGCATATAGTTGACGTCTCAACGTTGAGACCTCAACCACTTGTAGCTATCCTCTCTGGGAATCTCCCTCTGCCAGACGGAAGTTTTCGATGCGTCGCTATCTGGGTCTGATCTCTGTTCTGGCCGTACTCGCGGCCGTGGCCTATGGTGCCAGCCGCTACCTGGGCGGGCGCCAGCTGGTCCACACCGACAATGCCTATACCACGGGAGACATCATCGGCGTCGCCGCACAGCTCGACGACGTGATCATGTGGATGGGTGCCGAGGAGGGCGATTACGTCGAGCAGGGCCAGGAACTGGTGGTGCTCGACGGC
>JADLCO010000038.1 GCA_020847115.1 Pseudomonadales bacterium
GATGGCGTCGACCAGTGCTGTCGAGCCCAGGCTGCTGCCACCCACCAGCAATGGCCGGCGCGCAGCGCAGAGGCTGGCGGCGATACGCGCGGCCAGCGCGGCCTGATCGGCATCTAGGTCGGCCACCGCCGGCGCCGTCGAGTCGATGGCATGAGCGATGGCAAAGCCGAGCCGGGCCAGATCTTCCGGCGTCCGGCGCACGGTCTCGGTGGCGATGTCGTCGAGGCGCGTGGCGGCCACGTCGGCGACGAACAGCGGATGGCGCTCGTGCTGGCCAATGTCGTCCAACGCCTCGGCCTGCCAATCGGCAATTCGCGCCGCGGCGGCCAATTCCCGGCGCCGCCCACGGCTCGCCTGGCGCAACGCGAGCGCGATGCGCGGCGCCGTCTGGGTGACGTCCTCGCCGAGCACCAGCACGGCATCGGCGTCCTCCATTTCCCGCAGGCTGGGGATGCGGCAGGCCGAGGCACGCAAGGTGGCGACGATTTTCTCGACGACCGCCCACTCGGCGGCAGCGATGCCGGTGGAGAAATTTTCCGCGCCGACCAACTCGCGCAGAGCGAAATTGGCTTCCAGGCTGGCACGCGGCGAACCGATGCCGATCAGCGGCCCACCGCGCAGGCGTTCGGCCGCGGCGCGCAGCGCGGCGTCCACCGTGGCCTCCGCGTGACCTTCGGGACTGCGCAGCAACGGCGTGCGCGGGCGGTCCGCAGCGTTGACATAGCCGTAACCGAAGCGGCCTCGGTCGCAGAGAAAATAGTGATTCACCGCGCCGTGGTAGCGGTTTTCGATGCGCCGCAATTCGCCGTAGCGCTCGCCGGGGCTGATGTTGCAGCCGACCGCGCACTGCTGACAGATACTGGGCGCGAACTGCATGTCCCACTTGCGGTTGTAGCGCGCCGCATGGGTCTTGTCGGTAAACACCCCGGTGGGGCAGACCTCGACCAGGTTGCCGGAGAATTCATTTTCCAGCACACCATCCTCGACGCGACCGAAATAGACGTTGTCGTGGGCGCCGTAGACGCCGAAATCCTCACCCTGGGCATAGTCCCGGTAATAGCGCACGCAGCGATAACAGGCGATGCAGCGGTTCATCTCGTGATTGATGAACGGTCCCAGCTCCTGGTTGCGATGCGTGCGTTTGGCGAATCGGTAACGCCGCCGCGAATGCCCGGTCATCACCGTCATGTCCTGGAGATGGCAATTGCCACCCTCCTCGCAGACCGGGCAATCATGGGGATGGTTGGTCATCAACCATTCGACCACGCTGGCGCGAAATTCCTTGGCTTCGTCGTCGGCGATGGAGATATAGGTGTTGTCGGCAGCCGGCGTCATGCAGGACATCACCAAGCGGCCACGGGTGTCGTCGGCATTGGCGTACTGCTTGACCGCGCACTGGCGGCAGGCGCCGACGCTGCCCAGCGCCGGCTGCCAGCAGAAATAGGGAATATCCAGACCCAGCGACAGACAGGCCTGCAACAGGTTGTCGGCGCCGTCGACCTGATACTCCTTGCCGTCTACATGAATCGTTGCCATGGCGTCTCTAGTCTGTTGCCAGGGATCGGTCTGTCGACCGATCGTCGCTGCCCGTCGTCTGCTCTGGGGCGATGCTCAAATTAGCCATTAATCGCCGCGGCGGGCGGTGCGGCAATGCCGCGTTCGAATTCTTCGCGGAAATACTTGAGTGCGCTCTGCAAGGGCTCGATCGCACCCGGCGCGTGGGCGCAGAAGGTCTTGCCGGGGCCGAGTTGACGCGCGATCTGCGCAAGGATCTCCAGATCCCCGAGTTCGCCTTCGCCGCGTTCCAGCGCACTCAGCAGCTTCACCGTCCAGGGCAGGCCATCGCGGCAGGGCGTACACCAGCCGCAGGATTCCCGCGCAAAGAAGGTTTCGAGATTGCGCACCACCGAAACCATACTCTGACGGTCGTCCACCGCCATCATCAGCCCGGTGCCCATGCGGCTGCCGGCCTTCATGATGGTGTCGTAGTCCATCGCCAGATCCAGATGGCTCGGCAGCAGGAAATCGGTGGAGGCGCCGCCCGGCAGCCAAGCCTTGAGCGCGAGCCCCTCGCGCATGCCACCGGCATGCTCCTCGAGCAGTTCGCGGGCGGTGGTGCCGATGGGCAGCTCCCAGACGCCGGGCCGCTGGACGCGACCCGAAGCGCCATAGAGCTTGGTGCCGCTGTCGGGGCTGCGGCCCTGCGACAGACCCTTGAACCACTCGGCGCCGTGGCGAACGATGGCCGGGATGCAGTTCAGCGTCTCGCAGTTGTTGACCACCGTGGGCTTGCCCCAAAGCCCGGCGATCTGCGGGAACGGCGGCTTGGCGCGCGGGTTGGCCCGGCGCCCCTCCAGCGAATTGATCAGAGCGGTCTCCTCGCCACAGATGTAGCGGCCGGCGCCGGTGTGGACGAACAGATCGAAACTCCAGCCGCTGCCGAGGATGGTCTCGCCCAGATAGCCCGCCTGCCGAGCCTGTGTCAGCGCCTGTTCGAGTCGCTGGGTGGCGAGCACATATTCGCCGCGCAAAAAGATGTACCCGCGCGATGCCTGTATCGCGTAACCGGTGAGGATCATGCCCTCGAGCAACTGGTGTGGCAGACGTTCGAGCAGCAGGCGATCCTTGAAGGTGCCCGGCTCCATCTCATCCGCATTGCACACCAGATACTTCTGCCGGGGCGCATCGGCGCCCATGGGCACCAGACTCCATTTGATCCCGGCGGGAAAGCCGGCGCCGCCGCGGCCACGCAGATTGGAATCCTTCACCCGCTGGGTGACGTCGCCCGGGCTCAATTCGGTCAGCGCCAGGCGCAGCGCCGCGTAGCCGTCAAGCGCTTCGTAATCGGCCAACTCGGTGACCGCCTCCCGACCACGCAGGCGCCAGGTCAGCGGATGCGTCTCCGGGCTGGTCCGGATGTCCGCCCCAGCGCTCATGGGTAGGCCTCCAGCAGCACGCGCACGCCGGAGGGCTCCACCGGGCCGTGCAAGTCGTCGTCGATCATCAGCGTCGGGCCCTTGTCGCAATTACCCAGGCAGCAGATCGGCAGCAGAGTGAAGCGGCCATCGGCCGTGGTCTGGCCAAATTCGACGCCCAATTCCGCGCGCAGCGCCGCCGCCAGCTCGTCGTAGCCGGTCAGAAAGCAGGCGATGCTGTCGCATACCTTGATGACGTGGCGGCCCACGGGCTGGCGGAAGATCAGGCTGTAGAAGGTCGCCACGCCCTCGACGTCGCTGGCCGGGATGCCGATCAGCTGGCCGATCGCGGGAATCGCCGCGTCGGGTACCCAGCCGCGGCTTTCCTGGACGATCTTGAGCGCACCGATGGACGCCGCGCGGCTGTCCTCGTAGTGGCCGATCTCGTGTTCGATGGCCTCGCGCTCGGCGTCGGTGAACACGAATCCGCAGCGTCGATCGCTGGCAATCAGGGACGCTGTGGGACGAGAAAGGTTATCGGTCGACATCGGCCATCACGAAGTCAATGCTGGCGAGGTAGGCGATCAGATCCGGGATCATGCTGCCGCGAATCACCGATGGGATCTGCTGCAAGTGCGCGAAACTGGGAACCCGAATGCGGGTGCGGTAACTCATGGTGCCGCCGTCGCTGGTCAGGTAATAACTGTTGATGCCCTTGGTGGCCTCGATCATCTGGCTGGCCTCGCCAGCGGGCATGACCGGGCCCCAGGACACCGCGAGAAAATGAGTGATCAGCGTCTCGATGTCCTTCAGCGTGCGTTCCTTGGGCGGCGGACAGGTCAGCGGGTGATCGGCCTTGTAGGGCCCCGCCGGCATGTGCTCGAGACATTGGCGAATGATGCGCAGGCTCTGGCGAATCTCTTCGAGGCGCACCATGGCGCGGTCGTAGGCGTCGCCGTTGGCCGCCAGCGGCACTTCGAAATCGAAGTTCTCGTAACCCGAATAGGGCCGTCGCTTGCGCAGATCGTAATCGAGGCCGGTGGCGCGCAACCCGGCGCCGGTGACGCCCCAGGCCAGCGCGTCGGCCGTGTTGTATTTCGCGACGCCGATGGTGCGGGCGCGCAGGATACCGTTGCGAAATGCCGCCTTTTCGTATTCGTCGAGGCGCCTGGGCATCCAGTCGACGAATTCGCGCACCAACTTCTCCCAGCCCTTCGGCAGGTCGTGCGCCACCCCGCCGATGCGGAACCAGGCCGGGTGCATGCGCCCGCCGGTGATCGCCTCGATGACGTCGAACGCCTTCATCCGGTCGGTGAACATGAAGAAGATCGGCGTCATGCCGCCGACGTCCTGCACATAGGTGCCGAGAAACAACAAATGGCTGCTGACGCGGAATAACTCGGCGAGCATCACCCGGATGGTCTTGACCCGATCCGGCACCTCGATGCCCGCGAGCTTCTCCACCGCCAGCACATAGGGCAGGTTGTTCATCACCCCGCCGAGGTAATCGATGCGATCGGTGTATGGGATGTAGCTGTGCCAGCTCTGGCGCTCGCCCATCTTTTCGGCGCCGCGATGGTGGTAGCCGATGTCCGGCACGCAGTCGAGGATCTCCTCGCCGTCGAGCTGGAGCACGATGCGGAACGCGCCGTGGGCGGACGGATGATTCGGCCCCAGGTTCAGGAACATGAAGTCGGCATCGTCCGAGTGCCGCTGCATGCCCCATTCCTCGGGCTGGAAGCGCAGGGATTCCTGCTCGAGATCCTGCTTGGCGGCATCGAGCATGAAGGGATCGAATTCGGTGGCGCGCGCCGGATAGTCCTTGCGCAGCGGATGACCGACCCAGGTGCGCGGGAGCATGATCCGCACCAGATGCGGATGGCCGTCGAATTCGATGCCGAACAAATCCCAGATTTCGCGCTCGTACCAGTTGGCGTTGGGCCATATGGACACGGCACTGGGCAGGCGCAGATCGTCGTTATCGAGCGCGACCTTGATGCGCACATCGCCGTTTCGCTCGATCGACAGCAGGTGGTAGAACACCGTGAAGTCGGCGTCCGGCAAGCCATCGCGGTGGGCGCGATGGCGTTCGTCCACAGCGCTCAGGTCATAGAGCATCACGTAGGACCGGGGCAGCGTGCGCAGGCAGTGCAGGACGTCGATCAGAATTTCCCGTCGCACCCAGAGCGTGGGCACCGCGTCCTTGGTGGGCTGATAGACGAAATCGGCCGCGGGAAAGCACTCGCGCAGCTCCCGGATCACCGCGTGCTGATTACCTAAAAACGGATCGCCGGGGAGCGATGTCGTGGCGAGAGCTGGTTCAGCCCTGGGGGTCGTGGGTTCCGGTCCAAACTCAAATCTGGTCGGGAGTGCGCAGCGTGGTCATGGCCATGCGTTCCTCGCGACGCTGCTCGCGTTGCGAGGGCATTTCCGCCCGGTACACGCCCTGCTCGCCCACCACCCAGGACAGCGGCCGCCGCTCCTTGCCGATCGACTCCTGCAGCAGCATCAACCCCTGCAGGAAGGCTTCGGGGCGCGGCGGACAGCCGGGGATGTAGACGTCCACCGGCAAGAATTTGTCGACTCCCTGCACCACCGAATAGATGTCGTACATGCCGCCGGAGTTGGCGCAGGCGCCCATGGAAATCACCCACTTCGGCTCCAACATCTGTTCGTAGAGGCGCTGCACGATGGGCGCCATCTTGATGAAGCAGGTGCCGGCGACCACCATGAAATCCGCCTGCCGGGGCGACGCCCGGATCACCTCGGCACCGAAGCGGGCGACATCGTGGGGTGCGGTGAACGCCGTGGCCATCTCCACGTAGCAACAGGACAGGCCGAAGTTGTAGGGCCACAGCGAGTTCTTGCGGCCCCAGTTGACCACCGTATGCAGCACCTGCTCGAGCCGGCCCATGAAAATGTTCTTGTGGACGTGCTCCTCCAGCGGATCCTCGGCGAGCGGGATGCGCTCCTGCATGGGGTAGCGCTGGGCACCGGCATCGACTCGGGTCAGGGTGTATTTCATCGGCGCTCAATCTATCTTCGCAGAGTGATCGGAATCCAGTCCGCGATCGGTCGGGGCCCAGTTCAGCGCACCGACGCGCACCAGGTAGAAAAGCCCGACCAGCAACACAAAAATGAAAATGGCGGCTTCAATGAAGCCCGCCCAGCCCACTTCGCGCAGGGCGATCGCCCAGGCGTAGAGAAAGAGCGCCTCGACATCGAAGATCACCAAGAACATGGCGACGAGATAGAACTTGGCGGAAAGCCGCAGGCGGCCACCGCCGACGGAGACCACGCCGGATTCGAAGGTGTCGGTCTTGGCGCGACCCCGGGCGCGGCCACCCAGCAGCCAGGAGAGCGTCAGCATCAGCGCACAGACGGCGGCTATCACCAATAGATAAGCCCCGAACGCCCAATGCTGGGCGAGCGCTTCAGCAGACATCAGTCACCCTCATCCTCGACTCTGCCTGGGCAGAGCAACACGTAATCTCTGATGCGGAGCACCACGGTCTGCCGGACCGCGAGAAGTACCGCCCGGGAGTTGCGCGCTCGCGGCCGCCCCGACGGCGAGTCCGGCGCACCATTCTTCGGCCGCCGGCTGCGCGAATCGAGCCACGAGGCAGGCGGCGGCATTCTAAGTCATGCCCTACGGCATTCCAAGCACAGCTCCCCGCGCGATGGGTCGCAGCGCGCACCGTTCACCGCCCGGCGACCGGGCGATTTGCCGGGCGGGAAACCGACCGCAGCCCCCGTAATCGTCGGGCGACGGCACCCGCAAGACCGTCACCGGCACCTCGACGGGACTGCTAGAATCCGGACGTTCAGCCAGCCACCGCCGGAGCCGCCATGCTCATCTTTCGCCAACTGTTCGACCAGGAATCGTCGACCTATACCTACCTGCTGGGCGACAGCGACACCAATGCTGCGCTGCTGATCGATCCGGTATTCGAGCAGGTCCGGCGCGACACGGCGCTGCTGCGGGAACTGGGACTGAAGCTGGTCGCGGTGGCGGACACCCACTGCCACGCCGACCACGTCACCAGCGCCTGGCTGTTGAAGCAGCAGACCGGTGCGGAGATCCTGATTTCCGCCGCCGCCGGGGTCGAGGGGGCGGATCGCTATCTGCGCCATGGCGACCGGATCGCATTTGGCAAGCGCTATCTGGAGGTGCGCGAGACGCCGGGGCACACCGACGGCTGTCTGACCTACGTGCTGGACGACGAGAGCATGGCCTTCACCGGCGATGCCCTGCTGATCCGTGGCTGCGGTCGCACCGACTTCCAGCAGGGCGACGCGGGCCGTCTGTACCGCTCGATCCACACCCAGATCTTTTCGTTGCCGGAAACCACCCGTCTCTACCCCGGCCACGACTACAACGGCCTCACCGCCACCAGCGTCGCGGAAGAAAAGCGTTTCAACCCGCGCTGCGGCGGCCAGATCAGCGAGCGCGATTTCATCGGCTACATGAGCAACCTGGGGCTGGCGCATCCCAAGAAGATCGACCTCGCGGTACCCGCCAACCTGCACTGCGGCCGGCCGCAATCCGGCAGCGCCCCGGACGAGACGCCGGACTGGGCGCCCCTGGCCTACACCTTCGCCGGGTTCTGGGAAATCGATCCGCAGTGGCTGGAGGAACACCTGAATCAGGTGCTGGTGCTCGATGTGCGCGAACCCGAGGAATTCCAGGGGCCGCTCGGCCACCTGCCCGGCGCCCGGTCGATTCCGCTCGGCGCGCTGTCGACACGCATCGAGGAAATCCCCAGAGACCGGCCGGTAGTCACCGTATGCCGCGCCGGGGCGCGCTCGGCACAGGCCGCAGTGCTGCTGCGCCGCGCCGGCTTCGAGCGGGTGGCCAATCTCGGCGGTGGCATGCTGCGCTGGCGCGCCGACAACCACCCGGTCGAGGGCGGCGTGGGCGGCTGAACAGCCGCCGAACCCATTGCGACGGCGACACCGTCACTGGTGCTTTTTCAATTCCAGCCGCGCGATCTGGTTGCGATGCACTTCGTCCGGGCCGTCGGCGATGCGCAGGATGCGAGTGTGTGCCCAGGCCCGCGCCAGGCCCACATCCTCGGTGACGCCGGCGCCGCCAAACGCCTGGATGGCGTCGTCGATCACCTTCAGCGCCAGATTGGGGGCCGCCACCTTGATCATGGCGATCTCCATGCGCGCCACCTTGTTGCCCACGGTATCCATCATGTAGGCGGCCTTGAGGGTCAGCAGTCGCGCCATCTCGATGTTGATGCGGGCATCGGCGATGCGCTCCAACCATACCGTCTGCTCGGACAGCTTTTTGCCAAAGGCGACCCGGCTCTGCACCCGCCGGCACATCAGATCCAGGGCCTTCTCGGCCACCCCGATCACCCGCATGCAGTGGTGGATGCGCCCCGGCCCGAGACGACCCTGGGCGATCTCGAAGCCCCGGCTTTCGCCGAGCAGCATGTTCTCCGCCGGCACGCGGACATCCTCGAACAGCACCTGGGCGTGGCCGTGGGGAGCATCGTCATAGCCGAACACCGGTACCCAGCGCTCAACGGTGATGCCGGGAGTTTCGGGCTCCACCAGGATCATCGATTGCTGCAAATGGGTCGCCGCGGTGGGATCGGTCTTGCCCATCACGATCCAGATCTTGCAGCGCGGATCATGCACGCCAGAGGAAAACCACTTGCGACCGTTGATGACGTAGTGATCGCCGTCGCGGCGGATCTCGGTCTCGATATTGGTGGCATCCGATGACGCCACCGCCGGCTCGGTCATGCAGAACGCCGAGCGGATATCGCCCTCGAGCAGCGGCTGCAGCCATTTCTCCTTCTGTGCCTCGGTGCCGTAGCGCTCGATGGTCTCCATGTTGCCGGTATCGGGCGCCGAGCAGTTGAACACTTCGGAGGCCCATTTCGACTTGCCCATGATCTCGCACAGGGGGGCATATTCCAGGTTGGTGAGCCCCGCACCGCGCTCGCTCTCAGGCAGAAACAGGTTCCACAATCCCTCCTGCTTGGCTTTGGCCTTGAGCGTATCCAGGATCGGCGGCACGCACCAGCGGCCACCCGCCTCCACCTGCTGGTAATACAGGTCTTCGTTGGGGGTGATGTGGGTATCCATGAACTGCTGCACGCGCAGCTGCAATTCACGAACCTTGTCGGAATAAGCGAAATCCATGACGGCTCCTGAGCAGATTGGAGGGGAAAGAAGCTGAATCCGCACACACGGCAGGGCGGCCAGCGTCCCAAATACCC
>JADLCO010000039.1 GCA_020847115.1 Pseudomonadales bacterium
GAACGGGGCCGAATCTCGCCCGGCCATGACCGCTGTGAGATGCGGAAGTAAAGTCCAGCATGTGGCCAGACGCTGAAGCAAAGCCCGAATTCCGTCGCTGCCAACTTCCCGGCAGGGGAAATCGGACAGGCTAAAAGCACATTTTTTTACAGCTTCGTTAGCCACCTCAAGCAAGGACTGTGCGCATGGAGAATAAGTGGTGGGAGTATTACGCGGTTCGCTATTTCGTGGGGACGGTTGTTGGAGCACTGGTCGTTGCATTTCTAAACCTTGAACCGGGCTCTCCCTTTGAAGATCGCTTGGCCATCCTCGGAGACTCCAAGGAGGTAACGTTTCTTGGTGTTGGGTTGGTTGCTGCACTTGGCTTCGCTTTCTGCTACATCGCTAGTTCGCCAGTGCTGACGCTACACGCCACCCGGGCACATCTGCGCTTCTCCGCCATTAGAGCTTCACCATTTGCTTTCGCGAGCGCACTTCTCGTGCCGATGCTCCTCGCCATTTTGGCGTTTTGGCAATTCCTGCCGCCAGTCGCAGCAGCGAGTTCTGGTCTCGTTATTGGTGTTGAAAGCGGCCTAGTTCTTCTCGCTATTTTCACGAAATTCGGCGTCGTTGAGAATTTCTATCGTGATCTGGCCACAGCGCGATCCAAAGGAATGCCCGAGAAAGACAAACCACCAACGCCCGGCATTGAGTACGTCACCTCCTACCGCCATCTTCGAGAGCACGGCAATGCCTTTCTGATTGTGCTGCTTGAAGGGCTGCTCGCGTACACCCTTTTTCACAGCCCGTCGCGTGGCTGCGCCATGATCATTCTTGCCTTTTGGTTGCTTCCGTCAGCAACTGTTTGGCTGTTCGGTACTGTTTTGGAGAGCCGCCTTGTTTCCAAGGCACTCCCGTAAGGTGGCTAACATGGCGCTCAACCTCGCTCCCTTCGGTCGCTGGACGCTGCGCGATAAAGCCGCGCAGCGCTGGTCAGCTCTACGTTAGCTGCCATGACACAACTTCCCAAATCTCAATCGTTCTTTGCCATGGCGACCGGCATTTTCTTGCTGGCCATGATGGGCCTCGGCCTATACTGGCTGATTAGGACTGCTTTTCGGGTTCTATCAAGCTGGGATTCTGACATTGCGGTTGCAATCATTGCCGCGGCAGCAACCGTTTTAGTTTCTGTCATCTCCGTCGTCCTCGGAAAAATCTATGAGGCACGTACAGCCATTCAAAAGGAACTTCGCGAGAGAAAAACTCCTGTGTACGAGGAGTTCATTACCTTCATCTTTCGAGTATTCCTCGGAGAAAAAACTGGTACTGCGCCAACTGAGCAAGAGATGGCCGAGTTCTTGTCCAATTACAACCAGAAGATGATGGTCTGGGGGTCGGATTCAGTCCTGCGTGAGTGGTCAGCCTGGAGACGCTGTCTGGAGCAACACACCACGGACCCTGAGCCAAACTTCGTCGCAGGTCTAGTCCAGTATGAAAAGCTGATCTTGGCAATCCGGAAGGACTTGGGGCATAAGAACGAAGGCATAGGAAAGTTCGACATCCTTCGGCTTTTCATAAATGACCTTGATGAGGCCATCAAGCGCCACGGTGGCAGCTAACAATTCATTCAAGCCGAAGCCGCTTCGCGGCTCGGCTTAATTCAGGCGTTATACCGAAATCCCCCCAGCTTTAATCGCGCCGCACTGTTGATGATCGTGCTGCTCGCCTGCAGCCGCGGCATCGTTTCCAGCCGTAGGATGGAGACCACCTACCGCTGGCACTGAACTTCCCCGGCCGGAGCAAGAAGGCGGTGCGGCCTGGCGTCCCTGCCGGCGCTTCGTGTCCGCAGGATCGATGAAAAGGGGCGCTCAGATTCCCGTAATCAGCAGGTCCAGCGCCGCAATGATCTCATCGCGACATTGCGCCAGGTCGGCTACCTTCCCGCCAACCTGCTTGTTTGAAACGCCGGCAAGTTGCGGCGTGAGCATCGCGTATTGCTCGCCGTCGACCTCAAACACCGGCATCAGCGTCTTGATCAACTTCCCCTTCATGGCCGGGGCGGGGCACAGGGGCACGACCACCCGTGTGCTCAGGTCCGAGATGAGGTCGCTCTGAATGTCGAGCAGGAGCGGGTAGGCGGCCCTGGTGTCCGGATTGGGGTTTCGGTGAACGGTGAACTGGGGCATCAGAAACTCCGCAGCCCATCGCTGAATACTCCCTGCCTATCGACGTGCTGGTTATAGGCCTCGATGGCGGCTTGGTTCTCGGCCATCCATTGATCCCTCAGCCTTTTTCGAAGGACCTCGACCAGGGCCTGCTCGAGGGTCGCGGAGAGATTGATGCCCAGTTCCTTGGCCTTGCTGAGCAGGTCGGCGTTAATGCTCAGGTTGGTCGCCCGCTTTGGGGCCTGGGTGTCGTAGGCGGTCTGCATCGGCACACCTCATGAATCGTGCGCATACTATATGCGCATAAATGCGCGCATCAAAGGGCGTGGCCAGCAATTCTCAGCGCGCGCGATGGCTCTGGCGGGCCGCGGCTTGAACGCCTGCGGAGTGGTCGCACGGCCGCCGCCAGGAGCGTCGCGTGGACATCAGGGGTCACCTGTTCGTGTCCGAAGCCCAAGGATTTCCGCCATGACCGACCGTTACGTCCTGTTCGGCAACCCCGTCGCCCACAGCCCCTCGCCGTCGATTCACGCGGCCTTCGCCGCCCAGACCCACCAGGACCTGAGCTACGAGCGGTTGCTGGTGCCGCTGGGCGAATTCGCTGCCGCGGCGGCGGCTTTCTTCGCCGGCGGTGGCTGCGGCGGCAATGTCACCCTGCCGTTCAAGGCCGATGCCCATGCCTTCGCCAGCCGCCTGACCGAACGCGCCCGCCGCGCCGGCGCGGTCAACACCCTGGCGCGCGAGGAGGACGGCGGCGTGCTCGGCGACAACACCGATGGCGTCGGCCTGGTGCGCGATCTGGTCGCCAACCTGGGCTGGGTCATCGCCGGGCAACGGGTGCTGGTGCTGGGCGCGGGTGGCGCCACGCGCGGTGCGCTCGGGCCGTTATTGGAGCAGCGCCCGGCGCTGCTGCACATCGCCAACCGCACCGCCGAAAAGGCCGTGGCGCTGGCGCGGGAGTTCGCCGACCTGGGCGCGGTGACCGGCAGCGGCTATGCCGAGCTGGCCGCGAAGCCGCCCTTCGATCTGCTCATCAACGCCACCAGCGCCAGCCTCTCGGGCGAGGTACCGGCCTTGCCGGCGATCGCGCTGGGCGCTGGCTGCGCGGCCTACGACATGATGTACGGCGCGGCGCCGACGCCCTTTCTGCGCTGGGCGGCGGAACAAGGGGTCGCGGCGCTCGCCGATGGCCTCGGCATGCTGGTGGAGCAGGCGGCGGAATCCTTCGCCCTGTGGCGCGGGGTGCGCCCGCAGACGGCGCCGGTGATCGCCGCGGTGCGCGCAAGTTTGGCGGAAAAAGCCGCGCACTGAACGGCTACATCACAAACGGCCCGGTCAGTCGGCCAGATCCCCCCAGCGCGCCTGACAGATGGCGAGTGCCGCGAGCGGCGCGGTCTCGGTGCGCAGCACCCGCGGTCCCAGGCTCACGGCGATGAAGCCCGAAGCCTGCGCTGCCGCGATCTCCCCCTCCGCCAAGCCGCCTTCCGGCCCGATCAGCAGACTGAGCGCACTGGGCCTTTCACCGAGGGCGGCCAGCGGTTGTGCGGCGCCGGGGGCCAGCACCAGGCCGAGCCCGGTCGCCTGGGGCAGCCAGTCGGCCAGGCGCTCGGGCGGGTGGATTGCGGGCAGCCGGTTGCGCCCGCACTGCTCGCAGGCGGCGATGGCGATCTGGCGCCAGTGGCCGAGTTTCTTGTCGCCGCGCTCGCCGCCGAGCCGCACCTCGGTGCGCTGGGTGACCAGCGGCCGGATCGCGGCCACGCCCAGTTCCACCGCCTTGTGCACGATCCAGTCCATGCGCTCGCCGCGGGAGATGCCGATCGCAAGCTCGATGGCGAGCGGCGACTCGCAATCGGCGGGCGCGAATTCACCGACTGCGACCAGTGCACATTGGCCGCGGCTGCCGGCGAGCGTGGCGGCGAAGCTGCCGCCGTGGCCGTTGAACAGGCGCAGGTCCGCGCCGGGCTTCATTCGCAGCACCTTCAGCAGATGGTGGCTGGGGCCGGCTTCGAGCTGGATGTTGGCACCGCTCGCCAGCGCCTGCGCGGTGAAAATGCGCGGAGTCGCCATCGGCGCTCAGGCGGATTCCGGCCAGCCCAGCGCGCGCAGGATGGCAGCGGTGGCCTCCGCCTGGTTGAGCGTATAGAAGTGCAAGCCCGGGGCGCCGCCGGCAAGTAAGCGCTCACCCAGCCGCGCCACCACCTCGATGCCGAAGGCGCGCAAGCCTTCCAGATCGTCGCCCCAGCCGGCCAGCCGGTACTGGAGCCAGCGCGGAATCTCGGCGCCGCAGCGCGCGGAGAAGCGCACCAGGCTCTCGTGATTGGTGATCGGCATGATGCCGGGCACGATGGGCCGGTCGATGCCCGCCGCCCGGCAGGCATCGACGAAATAGAAGTAGGAATCGGCAGAGTAGAAATACTGGGTGATGGCGGCATCGGCGCCGGCGGCGAATTTCTGCCCGAGCCAGTGGATGTCGTCGGCGTAGCTGCGCGCCTCGGGATGGATCTCCGGATAGGCCGCGACATGGATCTGGAAGTGATCGCCACTGTGGCGGCGGATCAGCGCGACCAGTTCGTTGGCATGCACCAGCTGCGCGCTGCCGCCGACCCCCGAGGGCAGGTCGCCGCGCAGCGCCACCAGGCGGCGGATGCCGGCCGCCCGATAGCTGTCGAGCAGCCGCTCCACGCCCTTGGCGTCGTCGCCGCCGAAGGACAGATGCGGCGCCACCGACGCCCCGGCGTCGTGCAGCATCAGCACGGTGGCCAGGGTCGGCTCGCGGGTGGAGCCGCCGGCGCCATAGGTCACCGAACAGAACTCGGGGGCGAAGGCCGCCAGCACGGTGCGCACCTCGCGCAGGCGCGCCATGCCCTCCGGCGTCTTGGGCGGAAAGAACTCGAAGCTCAGCGGTGGGCGCGCGTCCATGGGGTCTGCTCGGTAACGGCTGGCGGCTCGGTGCCGGGCTCAGTAGCGGTAGTCGGGGTGCTTGAACGGTCCCTCGACCGCCACCTGGATGTAGGCCGCCTGCTTGGGTGTGAGCCGGGTGATGACGCCGCCAAAGCCCCGCACCATGTGCTGGGCCACCAGCTCGTCGAGATGCCGGGGCAGCACCTCGACCCGCAGCAGCGAACGGCGCGCCTCCTCGGGCTGCTCGGCGAAGCGCTGCTGGTAGAGGTGGATCTGGGCCAGCACCTGGTTGGCGAAGGAGCCGTCCATGATCCGGCTCGGGTGGCCGGTGGCGTTGCCGAGGTTCACCAGCCGGCCCTCGGACAGCAGCAGGATGTGATCGCCACCGGCGGCGTCCCTCGATGCGCCGCGATAGACCTTGTGCACCTGCGGTTTCACGTCCTCCCAGCACCAGTGCTGGCGCATGAAGGCGGTGTCGATCTCATGGTCGAAGTGGCCGATGTTGCACACCACCGCGCCGCGCTTGAGCGCCGCCAGCATGTGGCGGTCGCAGACATCGACGTTGCCGGTGGCGGTGACCACCAGATCGAGCTGGCCGAGCAGCGCCCGGTCGATGCCCTCGGCGCTGCCGGTGTTGATGCCGTCGCGCCAGGGCGAGACCACCTCGTAGCCGTCCATGCAGGCCTGCATGGCACAGATCGGGTCGATCTCGGCGACGCGCACGATCATGCCTTCCTGGCGCAGCGACTGGGCCGAGCCCTTGCCGACGTCGCCGTAGCCGATCACCAGCGCGCGCTTGCCCGACAGCAGGTGATCGGTGGCGCGCTTGATGGCGTCGTTGAGGCTGTGGCGGCAGCCGTACTTGTTGTCGTTCTTCGACTTGGTCACCGAGTCGTTGACGTTGATCGCCGGCACCTTCAGCTCGCCGCGGGCCAGCATCTCGTTCAGGCGGTGCACGCCGGTGGTGGTCTCCTCGGTGATGCCGTGCACGCCCGCGAGCACCTGCGGAAACCTGTCGTGCAACATGCGGGTGAGGTCGCCGCCGTCGTCGAGGACCATGTTGGCGGCCCAGGGTTTGCCGTCCTTGAGGATGGTCTGCTCGATGCACCAGTCGTATTCGGCCTCGGTCTCGCCCTTCCACGCATAGACCGCGACCCCGGCCGCGGCGATGGCAGCGGCGGCGTGGTCCTGGGTCGAAAAGATGTTGCACGAAGACCAGCGCACCTCGGCGCCTAGCGCCCGCAGGGTCTCGATCAGCACCGCGGTCTGGATGGTCATGTGGATGCAGCCGAGGATCTTCGCGCCCTTGAGTGGCTGCGCGGCGCGGTACTGTTCGCGCAGCGCCATCAGCGCCGGCATCTCGGTCTCGGCGATCTCGATCTCACGCCGGCCCCAGGCGGCGAGTTCGATGTCGGCAACCTTGTAGTCACCGGCAATCTTGGTCTTGGCGTTCATGTCTGGATTCCTCACGTCGATGGGCGGCGGTGTCGTGGATCAACGCGTGCCGGCGGCGGCGCGCAGCGCCTCGGCCTTGTCGGTGCGCTCCCAGGTGAAGGCCGTGGCGCGGTGGGTGCGGGTCAGCTGCTGGCCGCCCTCGCGCACCTCGTAGCGGTATTCGCGCTCGTAGGGCGCGCGGCCGAAGTGGCCGTAGGACGCGGTCGGCTGGTAGATCGGATGCAGCAGATCGAGTTGCCGGGTGAGTCCGTAGGGGCGCAGGTCGAACACTTCGCGCACCAGCGCCACCAGGCGGTCGTCGGCGAGCTTGCCGGTGCCGAAGGTGTTGATCGAGATCGAGGTCGGCTCGGCCACGCCGATGGCGTAGGACACCTGGATCTCGCAGCGCTCGGCGAGGCCCGCGGCGACGATGTTCTTGGCCACGTAGCGGCCGGCGTAGGCGGCGGAGCGATCCACCTTGGACGGATCCTTGCCCGAGAAGGCACCGCCGCCGTGGCGCGCCATGCCGCCGTAGGAATCGACGATGATCTTGCGCCCGGTGAGGCCGCAGTCGCCCATCGGCCCGCCGATCTCGAAGCGGCCGGTGGGGTTGATGTGGATCTTGGTGTCGCCGTGCAGCCACTCGCGGGGGATGACGTGGTGGATGATCAGCTCCATCACGCCATCGTGGATGTCGCGGTCGGACACGTCCGGCGCGTGCTGGGTGGAGAGCACGATGGCGTCGGCCGCCACCGGCCTGCCGTTCTCGTAGCGGAAGGTGACCTGGGATTTGGCGTCCGGCCGCAGCCAGGGCAGCAGCCCCGACTTGCGCGCCTCGGCCTGGCGCTCCACCAGGCGGTGCGCGTACAGGATCGGCGCCGGCATCAGCGCGTCGGTCTCGTCGGTGGCGTAGCCGAACATCAGCCCCTGGTCGCCGGCGCCCTGGTCCTCCGGCCGGGCGCGATCGACGCCCTGGGCGATGTCCGGCGACTGGGCGCCGATCAGGTTCAGCACCCCGCAGGTAGAGCCATCGAAATAGACGCCGGAGGAATCGTAGCCAACGCCGCAGATCACCTCGCGGATGATCCGCTCGTAGTCGATCACCGCCGCGGTGGTGATCTCCCCGGCGACGATCGCGACCCCGGTCTTCACCAGCGTCTCGCAGGCCACCCGCGAGTATTTGTCCTGGGCCATGGCCGCGTCGAGGATGGCGTCCGAAATCTGGTCGGCCAGCTTGTCGGGGTGGCCTTCGGAAACCGATTCGGAAGTGAAGATCGAGTACTGGGTCATGGGTGCGAAACCTTCGGTGTCTGAGTCAGGGAGTGGAAGGGGACGAAGCGGCGCCCGCCGGGCGCAGGAATTGCCGGATCTGGATGCGAAAGCCGTTGCGCAGCGCCAGGAACTGGCTGTCGCCGGGCACGAGCCCCGCGGCGAGCGCCCAGGCGGTCAATTCCTCGGCCTCGAAGCCGAGCCACAGATCGCCGCAGGCGCTGCGCGCCCAGTCCTGGTCGTGGGCGCACAGCTCGGTCACCAGCAGCGAGCCGCCGGGTTCGAGCATCGCCGCCAGATCCTCGAACATGCGCGCCGGCGAGGCGTTGTGGTGCAGCACCATGTTGAGCGTGATCAGCGGCGCGCGCAGGCCGCGCCGCAGCCCCTCGGCGGTGTCGCCGGCCACGAATTCGACGTTGGCGAGCCGGTGCGCTTTGGCAAATTCGCGTGCCCGGGCCAGCATCGCGGGCGCATTGTCGAGGGCGATCACCCGCGGGAAGCGCGGCGCCAGTTCGGCGAGCAGTTCGCCCTCGCCCGGACCCACCTCGATCACGGAGGCGTCTTGCGGCCGGCGCACCGCGTCCAGCAACTGCACGATGGTGTCGCCGTACTGGCCGTGGCCCGCGATCAGATCCTGGTGCTCGCGAAAGGCGTCCGCGCGGCGGCGGAAGAAGGCGTGCGAGGTCTCGGCGCGGGCCGCCTGCACGGCGCCGACCCGGGCCGTCACCGCGGCCGGCAGCGCGCTGCCGTCCAGCGTCGCGCACAGCTGCGCGCGCAGCGCGTCGAGGCTGTCGTCCTGGCGCGGGGCGCGCCGGTAGAAAACGAAGGTGCCCTCGCGCCGCGTGGCCACCAGCCCGGCCTGGGCGAGCACTTTGAGGTGATGGCTGAGCGCCGGCTGGCGGATGTCGAACACCTGGCACAGCTCCGCGACGCTGTAGGCATCGCGCGCCAGCACCCGCAGGATCTGCGCGCGCAGCGGATCGCCCGCGGCCTTGCAGAGGGCGGCGATGGCGGCGAGCGGGGTGTCGCCCGCGGTCGGTCGAAGCTGCGCGACGCTGGTCATGGCGGCGACTGTACACCAGGGAGAACATTGCATCAAAAAATTTTGATGCAATGCTGGGCGCGGGCCCGGCTGCC
>JADLCO010000040.1 GCA_020847115.1 Pseudomonadales bacterium
CCGCGCGACGGCCGCCGTCGCCCGCACGGGGATGTCGGCCGCGCTGCTCGACGAACATCTGGACACGAGGTCGGGCGCGGTCAGCGTGGGCACCATGCACTTGGCCAAGGGGCTCGAATTTCGCGCAGTGGCGGTGATGGCGTGCGACGACGAGGTGCTGCCGCTGCAGGAGCGCATCGAGGCGGTGACCGACGACGCCGATTTGCAGGAGGTCTACGACACCGAGCGGCACCTACTCTCTGTGGCCTGCACGCGGGCGCGGGATTGCCTGCTCGTTTCAGGCGTCGAGCCGGCGTCGGAGTTTCTGGACGATCTGCAAGGGTGAGGGGCCGCGTCCGGTCCTGACATGACCCCGGGTGCTGATCGGCGACGATCCCAACCGCCGCGCCGGTTGGGTATGCTGATGCCAAGCCAATCCGGGAGGACGGTGGATGGTCGCCTGGTCCCTGGCCTCGTAACGCATCCTGGCGCTCAAGTACCGGCTCGCCGATTTCCACTTCCTGCCCGTGGGCGCATCCTCGCCGGGGCCGGTGAGCTTCATGGCGGTGTGGGGGAAACTGCTGCGCACCTCCTGCGATAGCGCCGAGCCTGGCGTGATCTTCATCGACCGCATCAACGCCCGCAACAATCCCCGGTACTGCGAGACTATCGCCACCACCAGTCCCTGTGGTGCGCAGCCGCTGCCGGAGCAGGTGATGGGGGATGGCCCGCGGGTTTCAGAGCGCCGTGCCGCATCGCCGGCAGTAATGGGCATCCGCTTCGTGCTCGCCCAGATTGCATTGCGGACAGGCGCGCCGGGTACGCTCACGCTGGATCAGGGCCGTCATCTCGGCGGTGACGATACCGGTCGGCACCGCGATGATCGCATAGCCGGTCAGCATGGTGATGGCGGCGATGGCGCGACCGAGGCCGGTGACCGGCGAGATGTCGCCGTAGCCCACGGTGGTGACGGTGACGATGGCCCAGTAGATGCCTACCGGGATGCTGGTGAAGCCGTTCTCAGGTCCTTCCACGACGTACATCAGTGTGCCGAAGATCACCATCAGGATGAGCACGGTGAACAGAAACACGCCGATCTTGCGCCGACTCTGCACCAGCGCTTCGACCAGGAAGTTGGCCTCGCGCATGAAGCCGAACAGCCGCAGCACACGAAAGATGCGCAGCGCGCGCAAGAGGCGGATGCTGAGCAGGTAGTGGGCGCCAGGCACGAGCAGGCTGAGATAGGTGGGCAGCACGGCCGCGAGATCGACGAGCCCGTAGAAGCTGCAGGCGTAGCGCAGCGGCCGGTCGCTCACCCACAAACGTAGCAGGTACTCCAGCGTGAACAGGATGGTGAAGCACCACTCCACGCCGTACAGCGCGGCGCCGTAGCGCGCGTGGATCGATTGCACGCTGTCGAGCATGACCGCGGCGACGCTGACCAGGATGGCCACGATGAGGATTTCATCGAAAGCCTGACCGGCTCGCGTGTCGGTGCCGAACACGATCCGGCGCAGACGCGCGCGCAGTTCACCCCGTCCGATCGGCATATCCGGTGCCCCCCTGGCAACGACTTCGCCCGGATTGTCGCCTGAAACGGCGATCCTGTCAGACCCCGCGCGGGTCCAGCCGGATCGGCGCCGCCGCTGCGAATGCCAACGCCCTACCCGCGGCTGAGCAGGAACAGCAGGATCAGATTGACCAGGGCGCTGACGATGAACGGGTCGCGCCAAGTGGCGCGCGGCTCGCTGGCGGAGCTGGAGACGTTTATCGAGCTTTGCGCGAGGCTGGCATACCTCAGTCCAGAGAATTCCGCGAACTTGTCGAACGGCTGCGCCGAGATCAACAAGATGCTCACCGCCCTCATGCAGTCCCTGAAGGCGCGCCACTGACCACTCGCCACTATTCACAACTCACTGTTTTCGGCGTCGACGTGTTCGACCCGAGCACCGGCGAAGTACGCAGCGACGGACCCGACGGCATCGCCTGCTGGTTCATCGACACCGACTACGACCAGGATAGCTTCTTCGTCCGCCACGCCTACTTCCTGGGCGCGGGCGACCCCTACAAGGCACTCAAGACCACGCTCAAGGCCGAGATGGATGCAAATGCCTGGGCCACGCTGAACAGCGACACCTCTCGGCCCAGGAACGCTACCGTCTGCGCCAGGGCGACTACCGCATCCTCTACACCCTGGCCGAGGCCGAAGCCCTGATCGAAGTGGTCAGGGTCGGACACCGGCACGGGGTCTACCGCGCGTCCTGAGCGTGGGGGGCGGACAACCATCGGGCGCAGGAGCGACATGAGCTTCCGCATCGCCGACACCATCATCGCCAGTCTCGCGCTGTTCATCGACGATACCCGCCGCCCGCCGGTATGCTGACGCCAAGCCAATCCGGGAGGACGGTGGATGGTCGCCTGGTCCCCAGCCTCGGAACGCATCTGGGCACTCAAGTATCGGCTCGCCGATGCGTCCGGGCAGCCGGTGGAAAGCGGCATCGAGGCGACCTGGGATCGGGTCGCGGCGGCGCTGGCGGCGCCGGAGCGCGAGCCCGCGCTGTGGGCGGCGCGGTTTCGCGCCGCGCTCGCCGATTTCCGCTTCCTGCCCGGCGGGCGCATCCTCGCCGGGGCCGGCACGGAGCGCGACGTCACCCTGTGCAACTGCTTCGTGATGGGCAGCCTCCCGGACGACATGGGCGGCATCTTCGCGCACCTGCGCGAGGCGGCCCTGACCCTGCAGCAGGGCGGCGGCATCGGCTACGACTTTTCCACCCTGCGGCCCAAGGGCGCGCCGGTGCGGGGCCTGGGTGCGGATGCGTCGGGGCCGGTGAGCTTCATGGCGGTATGGGATGCGATGTGCGCGACCATCCTCTCCGCCGGCTACCGGCGCGGGGCGATGATGGGCTCGCTGGCCTGCGACCACCCGGACATCGAGACCTTCATCGATGCCAAGCGCGCGCCCGGCGCGCTCACCAATTTCAATCTGTCGGTGCTGGTCAGCGATGCCTTCGTGGCCGCGGTGCGCGCCGATGCGCCCTGGCCGCTGCGCTTCGGCGGCCGGGTCTATCGCACCCTGCCGGCGCGCGCGCTGTGGGAGAAGCTGCTGCGCGCCGCCTACGACAGCGCCGAACCCGGCGTGATCTTCATCGACCGCATCAACGCCCGCAACAATCTCCGGTACTGCGAGACCATCGCCACCACCAATCCCTGCGGCGAGCAGCCGCTGCCGCCCTACGGGGCCTGCGTGCTGGGCTCGGTGAATTTGGCGGCACTGGTGCGGTGGCCCTTTGCCGAGGATGCCGAGCTCGATCTCGACGCGCTCGCCGAGGTCGCGCGCACCGGCGTGCGGATGCTCGACAACGCCATCGACATCTCGCGCTTTCCGCTGCCCGCCCAGCGCGAAGAGGCCATCGCCAAGCGCCGCATCGGGCTCGGCATCACCGGGCTCGCCGACGCCCTGGTGATGTGCGGCCTGGACTACGGCGCTCCGGCGGCGCTGGCCGCGGTGCGCCGCTGGCTCGCCGCGCTGCGCCGCGCAGCTTACCTGGCCTCGACCGAGCTCGCCGCCGAGAAGGGCGCCTTTCCGCTGTTCGACCGCGAGCGCTACCTAGCCGGCGCCAATGTCGCGGGGCTGGAGCCCGACATCCGCGCCGCCATCGCCCGCGATGGCATGCGCAACGGGCTGGTGACCTCGGTGGCACCCACCGGGACCATCTCGCTGGTGGCGGATAACGTCTCGTCCGGGCTGGAGCCCATCTATGCGCTGCGCTACGCGCGCCAGGTGCGGCTGCCCGACGGGAGCGAGGGCACCGAGCACCTGTTCGATCACGCCTACCGGCGATTCCGAGAACTGCACGGCGACCAGGCGCCGCTGCCGGCCACTTTCGTGACTGCCGCCGAGCTGAGTCCGGAGGCCCACTTGCAGATGCAGGCGCTGGTGCAGGAGTACACCGACGCGGCAGTCTCCAAGACCATCAATTTGCCCGCGGAAATTGATTTCGCGGCATTTCGCGCGCTCTACGATCGAGCCTATGATCTGGGCTGCAAGGGCTGCACCCTGTACCGGCCCACCGCGGTGCGCGGCGCGGTGCTGGGCGACGGCGGCGGGGCGGTGCGCCGCTGCGGCAAGTGCGCGGCGGCGGCGCGCGTCCACCAGGAAGGCTGCGACCTGTGCACCGCCTGCGGCGATTCCCGCTGTCTGTAGGGATCGACTGGAGCCGGTGGCAATCCGGAGGAGGAGGGCATGAGCAGAACCTTTGCCGATCGCACCGAGGCCGGGCAGCGGCTCGCCCGCGCCCTGCATGCCTACACGGGCCGCGCCGATCTGCTGGTGCTGGCGCTGCCGCGCGGCGGCGTGCCGGTGGCCTACGAGGTCGCCCGCGCGCTCGGCGCGCCCCTCGACCTGCTGCTGGTGCGCAAGCTCGGCGTGCCCGGTCAGGAGGAACTGGCCATGGGCGCGATCGCCAGCGGCGGCATCCGGGTGCTGAACCGCGAGGTGATCGCCGCGACCGGCGTCGGCGAGGCAGAGATCGAAGCCGCGGCGGCGCGTGAGCAGCGCGAGCTGGAGCGCCGCGCCGGGGCCTACCGCGGCGAGCGCCCGCCGCCGGCGATCGCCGGGCGCTGCGTCATTCTCATCGATGACGGCCTCGCCACCGGCGCCACCATGCGCGCCGCGCTCGCCGCGCTGCGTCCGCAGCGTCCCGCCGCGCTGGTGGTGGCGGTCCCCGTGGCACCGCGCGATACCCTGGCCCGGCTGCGCGCCGAGGCCGATGACGTGGTCTGCCTGGAAGCCCCGGAGGACTTCTACGCCATTGGCGCCTGGTATCGCGATTTCGGCCAGCTCGACGACGACCAGGTGCGCGCGCTGCTGGCCCGGGCCTGGACGGAGCGGCCGGAGGTGCAGTCATGAGCACCACGCTGCGAATGGAAATTGGCGATGTGCTGCTGGACGCCGATCTGGTCGTCGCGCCGGATGGGGCGGGCCTGGTGATCTTCGCCCACGGCAGCGGCAGCGGCCGCGCCAGTCCGCGCAACCGCATGGTCGCGGAGGTGTTGCAGCGCGCGGGCTTTGCGACCCTGCTGTTCGATCTGCTCACGATCGCGGAGCAGCGCGAGGACGCGGTCACCGGCGCCCTGCGCTTCGACATCCCGCTGCTCGGCGAGCGCCTGATCGGGGCCATCGACTGGGCGGGGAAACAGCCGCAGATCGGCGCGCTGCCCATCGGCCTGTTCGGCGCCAGCACCGGCGCCGCGGCGGCGTTGGTAGCGGCCGCGGCGCGCCCGCAGGCGGTATTCGCGGTGGTGTCCCGCGGCGGCCGGCCGGATCTCGCGGCCGGGAGTCTGCCCCGGGTTGCAGCGCCCACGCTGCTGGTCGTCGGCGGCGACGACGATCAGGTGATCGTGCTCAATCGCCGCGCGGCGGCGCGGCTGCGTGCACCCCATGCCGTGGAGATCGTGCCCGGCGCCACCCATCTGTTTGCCGAGCCGGGCACGCTCGAACGGGTCGCCGAACTCGCCCGCGACTGGTTCGTGGCACACTGCCCGGCATGAACGATCCGCTGCTGAAACTCTTTGCACTCAGCGAGAGTCATGAACTGGGCGCGCGCGTCGCCGCGCATCTGGCTATCGCGCTGGGCGCCCACGAGGAGCGGGATTTCGAGGACGGCGAGCACAAGCTGCGGCCGCTCGAAAGCGTGCGCGGGGCCGAGGTCTTCGTGCTCCAGTCGCTTTACGGCGAACCGCGGCATTCGGTGCACGACAAGCTGGTCCGCCTGCTGTTTTTCATCGCCGCGCTCAAGGATGCCGCCGCGGCGCGGGTGACCGCGGTGCTGCCCTATCTCTGCTACGCACGCAAGGACCGCCGCACCAAGCCGCGCGATCCGCTCGCCACCCGCTATATCGCGCAGTTGCTGGAGGCGGTGGGCACCGACCGGGTGGTGGCGCTCGACGCGCACAACCCAGCCGCGGTGGAAAACGCCTTCCGCTGCCCGCTCCAGCTGCTCGACACCGCGCGCCTCTTTGCCGATCACTTCGCCGCCCGTCTCGACCCCGGGCCGGTGGTGGTGATGTCCCCTGACACCGGCGGCATCAAGCGCGCCGAGCGGCTGCGCGCGGCACTGGCCGCGCGCCTGGGCCGCGAGGTGGGCAGTGCCTTTCTGGAGAAATACCGCAGCGCCGGCGTGGTCAGCGGCAGCGCCCTGGTGGGCGAGGTGCGCGACGCCCAGGTGATCATCCTCGACGATCTGATCAGCACCGGCGGCACCCTGTTGCGCGCCGCCGCGGCCTGCCGCCGGAATGGCGCCCGCAGCGTACATGCGGCGGCGGGCCACGGCCTCTTTACCGGCGCGGCGGGCGAGCAGCTCGCCGATCCGGCGTTGGACGGCATTGTGATCACCGACTCGGTGCCGCCGCTGCGCCTGGAGGGCACCCCGGCGCGCGCCCGGGTGGAGGTGGTGTCCGTCGCGCCGCTGCTCGCCGAGACGCTGCGCCGCATGCACACCGGTGGTTCGGTGGTGGAGTTGCTGGAGCCCTGATTGCGCGTCGGGCGTCGATACCCTGATTGCCGGATGCGCCGTCGGTTTGTCCGGCGAGTGTCGGCAATCACGTGAATGTCCCGCAGCTCCTGGCGGGCCACCTCAAGGACGCGCTCGACGTCGGCGACAAGGCCGAGCTGCAAACCGCCATCGACGACCATCGCCAGCGCCGAGCGCCGCGGCTGGTGGGGGTCACGCTGCTGCGCCATCACCTGCGTCGTGCGCCGCAGCCCTGGGTCACCGCGCAGACCTATCTGAACCCCGACCCGCGCCAGCAATTGCTGCTGGACCACCGCTGAACCGGCGGCCTGTCAGCCCGGCCGGCCGTCGGCGCGCGGCCGCCACAGCAGGGGCGCATAGCGGACCAGGAACAGGCCGAAGGCCACGCACCACGCCCCGGCCGCCAGCGCCACCCCGAGCCGCGGCGCGACGCTGGCGAGCCCGACCCGCGCAGCCGCCGCCAGCGCCACCGCGGCGAAGGCAATCGCCATCGGCCGGGGCGGCGTGAGCGGCCGGCCGGTATGGCCGAGACTCACGCGCGCCATCATGGCCAGGATCAGCCCGCCCACGGTGCCGACCGTGAAGGCGTGCAGCGCG
>JADLCO010000041.1 GCA_020847115.1 Pseudomonadales bacterium
CCGCGCCTACTGGGTGGATTGCGCCGAGCACAAGCGCTTTCCCGTGGAGATGTACCGGCAGGTGGCAGCGGACGGCTTCGTTGGCATCATGGTTCCCGAAGCCTACGGCGGTGCCGGCCTCGGCATGCTGGAAATGGTGCTGTTCCAGGAAGGGCTGTCCAACGTCGGCATTCCGCTGCTTAGCCTGGTGGTGGGCGCCACCATGTCGTTGTCACCGATCGGCGACCACGGCACCGAGGCGCAGAAGCAGAAATATCTGCCCGCAGGCTGCAAGGGCGACATCCGTTTCTGTTTCGCCATCACCGAACCCGACGCCGGCACCAACACCATCCGCGCCACCACCATGCTCAAGGACGCAGGCAACGGGCGCTTCAAGCTCAACGGCCGCAAGACCTTCATCACCGACGCCAAGGAGTCGGACTACATGCTGGTGGTGACCCGCAACGTCGCCCACACCGAGGTCAAGCGCAAGACCGACGGCTTCACCATCGCCATCGTGGACACCAGGGCGAAAGGCGTGGAGATGCATCCCATCGATGTCAGCATCCACATGCCCGAGTGGCAATACCAGGTGTTCTTCGACGACGTCGACGTCGGGCCGGAGGACATCCTCGGCGAGGTCGGCCGCGGTTTCGACATCCTGTTCGAATCCCTGAACCCCGAGCGCATCATCCTCGCCTCGGTATGCACCGGCATGGGCCGCTACGCACTCGGCCGCGCAGTGGAATACGCTAACGAGCGGGTGGTATTCAACGGCCCCATCGGCGCCTACCAGGCGCTCCAGCACCCGCTCGCCAAGGGCCTGACCGAAGTGGAGCTGGCCTCGCTGATGACCCGCAAGGCCGCCTGGCTGTTCGACCGCCGCCTGCCCTGTGGCGCCGAATCCAACATGGCCAAGTACGCCGCCGCCGAGGCCGCCATCCACGCCATCGACGCCTCGCTCCAGTGTTTCGGCGGCAACGGCTTCACCAAGGAATACGGCATCTTCGACATGTATCCGATGGCGCGCCTGCTGCGCACCGCGCCGCTCAACAGCGAAATGGTGCTGAACTACATTGCCGAGCACGTGATGGGCTTGCCGCGGTCGTACTGATGCGCGCAGGCCGCTGCCCGTCGACCAGGAAACCGGGTTAGCATCGTTCCGGGACAAGGTCGTGCACCGAGCCCGTCGCGTTCGATGCTGGCCGGAGTCTATTCACACACCGGAACCGCTGGGGAGGAAATCATGGTTCAGAAAGCCATAGTCGAGATCAAAACGCCGGACGGCGCGATGCCGGCGCACTGGGTGCGGCCGGAGGGCGCCGGACCCTTTCCGGGCGTGGTGGTGCTGATGGAGGCCTTCGGGCTGGTCAAGCACATCGAGGAGGTCGCCGAGCGCCTCGCCGGGGAAGGCTATGCGGTGCTGGCCCCGGACCTCTATTACCGCAAGCTGCCGGACAACAAGGTGGGCTACGACGAACTGCCCAAGGCCATCGAACTGCTGCAGAGCATCCGCGACGACACCTTCATCGCCGACATGAAGGCGGCACTGGCGTTCATGAAGGATAGTGGCCAAGTGAGGACTGGTGGTGTCGGCATGACAGGCTTCTGCATGGGTGGACGCCTGACCTTCCTCAGCGCCTGCGCGCTGCCCGGCGAGATCAAGGCGGCGGCACCCTTCTACGGCGGCGGCATCCACAATCATCTGGAGCAGGCGGCGGCGATCCAGTGTCCGCTGGAGCTGTTCTTCGCCGACCGGGATGGCTTCATTCCCCTCGATCAGGTCGCGGCGATCGACGCCAGGCTCAAGGAGCTGGGCAAGGACTACCGCATCAAGCGCTATGCGGATGCCGATCACGGGTTTTTCTGCAACCACCGCGCCTCCTATAACGAAGCCGCGGCGCAGGATGCCTGGCATGAGCTGAAGGGCTTTTTCGCCAGCCACCTCAAGTAATCGGCACGGCGCGCGGTCGCGCCGGCATCCATGATCGTCAGCCCGGAGCCGGGGTTCCGCCCCGGTTCCAGAGCGCCAGGGGAGAGCGCCATGGTGGATTTCCGTCTCGATGACGAGCTGCTCGCGCTGCGCGAGCGGGTCGTAACCTTCATCCGCGACCAGATCATTCCCTACGAACGGGATGCGCGACAGCTGTTTCACGGCCCCACCGAGGCGCTGCGCCTGGAACTGGTGGCGCGCGCCCGCGCCGCCGGCCTGCTCTCACCCCACGCGCCGCGCGCCTACGGCGGCCTGGGCCTGGATCACCGCGCCATGGCGGTGATCTTCGAGGCTGCCGGCTATTCCACCCTGGGGCCGCTGGCGCTCAACATCCAGGCGCCGGACGAGGGCAACTGCAATCTGCTGTTCCAGGTGGCCACCCCGGCGCAGCAGGAGCGTTGGCTGGCGCCCCTGTACCGCGGCGAGACGCGCTCGGTGTTCGCCATGACCGAGCCCGAGGGCGGCGCCGGCTCCGACCCCAGCCTGCTCAAGACCACGGCGGAGCCGGACGGCGACGATTACCTGATCAACGGCCGCAAGTGGTTCATCACCGGGCTGCCGGGATCGGCGTTCCAGATCATCATGGCGCGCACCCTCGACCAGCGCGGACAGGATATCGGCGCCACCTTGTTCATCACGCCCTCGGAGGCGCCCGGCATCGAGGTGGTGCGCATGCTCGACACCCTCGACAGCAATTCCCCGGGCGGCCATTGCGAAGTGATCTACCGCAATCTGCGCGTGTCTCGCGACCAGGTGCTGGGCGAGATCGGCAAGGGTTTCCGCTATGCCCAGGTGCGCCTGGGCCCGGCGCGCATGACCCATTGCATGCGCTGGCTGGGCGCGGCGCAGCGCTGCCACGACATCGCCAGCGCCTTCGCCAAGCAGCGCATCGCCTTCGGCAAGCCGATCATCGAGCACCAGGGCGTGGGCTTCATGCTCGCCGACAACCGCATCGACCTGCACACCTGCCGGCTCGCGACCTGGCACGCCTGCTGGCTGCTCGATCAGGGCGACAAGGCGCGCGCCGAGACCAGCATGTGCAAGGTGCATTGTTCCGAGGCGCTGGGCCGGGTGGTGGACCGCTCCATGCAAGTGCTGGGCGCCATGGGCATCTCCGCCGATACCGTGGTCGAGCGCATCTACCGCGACATCCGTGCCTTCCGCCTCTATGACGGTCCCTCCGAGGTGCACCGCTGGGTGCTGGCGCGGGATTGAACCCGGGCCGCTGCGCCGCCACCCGGTCGCAGGCCCATCGCGTTCGGCAACAGATCGGGCAGTGACATGAGCGAGACCAAGATACCCCTGGGCCTCTCCATGGCCGGCGAACCCCAGGCGCTGCTGGCCACCATGGCCAATCGCCATGGCCTGGTCGCCGGCGCCACGGGGACCGGCAAGACGGTCACCCTGCAGACCCTGGCCGAGGGCTTTTCCGCGGCCGGAGTGCCGGTGTTCCTGGCCGACGTCAAGGGCGATCTGGCCGGCCTGGCCCGGCCCGGAGAACCCGGCGAAAAGCTGCTGGCGCGCATCCGGGAACTGGGCATCGCCGACTATCAGCCGCGCGGCAACCCGCTGCTGCTGTGGGATCTGGAGGGCAAGCGCGGCCACCCGCTGCGCACCACGGTGGCGGATTTCGGGCCGCTGCTGTTGAGCGCGCTGCTGGAGCTGAACGACACCCAGACCGGCGTGCTCTACGCCGCCTTTCGCATCGCCGACGACGAAGGGCTGGCACTGCTGGATTTCAAGGATCTGCGCGCGCTGCTGGCCTGGGTGGCCGACCACGCCCGCGAACTCGGCGCGGCCTACGGCAACATCACCGCGGCCAGCCTGGGCGCCATCCAGCGCCGGCTGCTGGTGCTCGAGGAACAGGGCGTGGCGCCGCTGTTCGGCGAACCGGCACTGGAGCTGGCCGACCTGATGCGCACCGACTTTTCCGGCCAGGGCGTGCTCAGCCTGCTCGATGCCACCCAGTTGATGGCGCGGCCGCGCCTCTATGCCACCTTCCTGCTGTGGCTGCTCGCAGAGTTGTTCGAGAATCTCCCCGAGGTGGGCGATCGCGACCGGCCGCGGCTGGTGTTCGTGTTCGACGAGGCGCACCTGCTGTTCGATACCGCTCCCAAGGCACTGCTGGAGAAGATCGAACAGGTGGTGCGGCTGATCCGCTCCAAGGGCGTGGGCATCTATTTCGTCACCCAGAATCCGCAGGATATTCCCGAGGCGGTGCTCGGC
>JADLCO010000042.1 GCA_020847115.1 Pseudomonadales bacterium
GCGCCCGCGCGCCGGCTTCGCCGTCGCCCGGTGCCAGCAATTCGAGGTGATATTCGGCGGCGCTCAGACAGTCGGCGAGGCGATCGATCCCGTCCCAGCAAATGTTGCCGGCCCGAGCCCCCAGCCGCTCCAGGCAATCGGCGCACACCGCCAGCACCTCGCGCAACGGCTCCTGTTCGATGAGCAGCAATACCTGCTGGATCTGGCGCGCGTCGGCCACTGCACCCGCGAGTCGAACCGGGTCGCCCGCGGCCGAGGCGTGGCCCACCACCGCGCCCTTGATGTCGTCGAGCAGGTCGCGAACGGCCGTGATCACCGCGCCGCGGGCTTCGGCGACCAGGGCGGCGCGCAGCGCCTGCGGGTCGTCGGTGGCCACGCCGGTGGCCACCCAGCCCTGGATCAGGCGCTCCAGTACCTCGATCGCCTCTGCCCAGGCCGCCCAGGCGTCCGCAGTCCCAGCCGCGGCATCGGGGCCGGAGCCCAGGGATTGCGCGGCGCGCTCCGCGGCGGCCACCCCCCGGGCAAGCCCCGCGGCGGTCAGGGTGTCGCGCAACCTGCGCAGCGGCGCGGCGAGTCGCGGCGCCGCTGCGATCGGGCTCGCGCCCGCGGCCAGCTGCTCCTCCCCCAAGTGACGCAGCGTCGTCAATTCCTCCACCAAGGCCCGGCCCAGCGCCCGGCGCACCGCCACGTCCGGCATCGACCAAAGGTCGCCGTCCTCGCCGCCAACGGCCGCGACCGGCACACCGAAGTCGGCCCCCAGCGCCCGCGCCGCGTCAGTTTCGGCGGCCACCGCGTAATAGAGGAGGTTCTTGAAAAACTCCGTCGCGATCGGCGGTTGCTCCGCACTGGAATCCTGCAACTCACCACAGGCGCGCAGATCCCGATCGAGCTGCCACAACAGTTGGCGGTGCGCCGCGCCGAGGCGTGGCTGCGGACCGAAAGCGCCGAGCATGCCGCCCGCCACCTCCCAGAGCAGCTCCCGGCGGCTGCCGGGGAACAGCTCGCGCACGCGCTGCCCGACCTTGGCCAACAACTCGAGCTGGCGCTCGACCTGCTCGCCCTTCAACAGTCCCAGCAGTGCGTGCTGGTAGATCTGGCGCAGCTTGCGGCACAGGGCCGCCAGCTGGGTGCGATCCCCCGCCGGTGGCAGGGCGAGGGAGCGATCTTCGAATGCGGCAAGCTGCGGCGTAAACAGCCCGCCTTCCGACGCCAGCGGCTGGCGCAGCGACGCGCGCAGGTCATTGAGCACGGCGATCAGGGCAGCCGGCCGTTCCCGGCCCGCCGCCAGGCTGCGTTCGAGATAACCCGGCAGCACCGCCGCGGCCGCGGCCATCGCCTCGCTCGCCTCCAAGGGATGGGCGATGTCCCCCCGCAACAGCGCCGCCACCACCGCCTCCATGGCCTCCACCAGCAGCGCGCCGCCGCGACTTTCGGCGAGCGTCAACGAGCCGGCGATCTGATGCAGGTAGGCCTGGCAAAACTGCAGATGCTGCCGCTCCCCGGGGTTGCGCAAATGGGCGCCTAGCGCCGCGGCGGCATCTTCCAGCGTGGCGGTGATCTCGCCCACGACGGGGCGCAGCCTCCAGGATGGCGGATCAATCACCGGCTTCCACCTCGCCCTCGAGCGGGCGCCGAAAGGCGAGGACGCCCGGTGCGTCGACTCTCTCCAAGTGTCCCGGTCGCCAGTCCGCGCAATCCCCCGGACCGACGATCAGATAGCCGCCGCGGCGCAACCGCCGGGCGAGGAAATTCAATGCCTGCTGGCGCCGCCAACGGCGGAAGTAGATCAGCAGGTTCTGACAAAAAATGATGTCCACCCCCGCGGTAAAAAATCCGTGGCGCTGGTCCAGCACATTGTCGGCGACAAAGGCGACGCGCTCGCGGACACTGTCGGTGAAGCGAAAATGGCCCGCTCCCGCCGGCTCCAGCAGGGCCCCCAGGGCGGCGCGGTCGGCGGCGCTCAGGGCGTCGAGGGGATAACTGCCGCGCCGCGCCCGACCCAGGGCGGCGCCGCTGATATCGCTGCCGATGACCGCAAAATCGGGCGCGCTACCCGCGGCGGCGAACCCGGCCAGCGCATCGATCGCCAGTGAATAGGCCTCCTCCCCGGTGGCACAGCCGACACTCCACAGGTGCAAATCCGCCCCGGCGCGCTCGATGGCGTGCCGGGCCACCACCCGGCGCACCAGCGAGTGGGATTCGCGGTGGCGAAAAAACCGGGTTTCCTGGATCAGCAGCTGGTCGGCCAGATAACGCCATTCCCCTTCCCCGGAACCGGCAAGTGCGGCCAGATACCGCTCGCCGTCGAGCCCGACCTCCCCGAGCCGCTGCGCCAGCACGCGCCGGACGAAGGGCAGGCGATGCTCCTGGATGTGGACGCCGGTGCGCCGCTCGAACCAGTCGGCCCACAGCCGGTACTGATGATCCGCGAGCACCTCGCCCGCGCGCGCCAGCGCGCCGACAGCAGCAAGCCCGGAGCTGCGCTCCGAATTCATCGGCGCGAGTCGCCCAGGTCGAGGTCGAACTCATCGAGATCGACCTCGGCCAATTCGGCGGCCAGCGACGGCGGCCACGCCGCTGCTCCGGCGGTCGCGCCGAGCGCCGGCGACGGCTCGGGGCGCGCCTCCGCCACTGCGCCAGCAGTGGCCGCCGCCGGCTTCGCACCAGGCCCGGTGCGCTGGCGATCGATGGCATCGAGCATCGCGCTGCTTTCCGCGAGCACCGCGGCGATGTGCGGCTGCGGACTCTTGGCCACCACGGGCTCCGCCGGCGGCACGGCAGCCCCGCCGCGCTGGCGATGCGCATTGGCGCGCGGCCCCTCGGGCAGCTTGAAGCCGGATACCGACTGGCGCAGCTCGACCGCCATCTCCGCGAGCTCGCCGATCGAGGCAGCCGTCTGGTTGGCCCGATCCAGAGTGTGCGAAGTGATCTCCTGGATCACGTTCATGGTGTTGGAGATATGCCCGGCGGTGCTCGACTGGTGGCGAGCCGCAGTGGAGATATCCTGGATCAGCTCGGCCAGATCGGTGGACACCGCCTCGATCTGGCCCAGCGCCACACCGGCGTCCTGGCTCAACGCCGCACCCGACACCACTTCCGCGGTGGTCTGCTCCATGGAGGCGACCGCCGCGCCGGTGTCGGCCTGGATCGCGGCCACCAGGGTGGCGACCTGCTTGGCCGCCCCGGCGGAGCGTTCCGCCAGGCGCTGTACCTCGTCGGCGACCACTGCGAAACCGCGCCCGGCATCACCCGCCATCGACGCCTGGATGGCCGCATTCAGCGCCAGGATGTTGGTCTGCTCGGCGATGTCGCCGATCAGCGAGACGATGTCGCCGATCTCCTGGGAGCCCTCCCCCAGGCGCTTGATCCGCTTGGCCGTTTCCTGGATCTGCTCGCGGATCCGATCCATTCCGGCGATGGTGTTCTGGACCACGGTCGCGCCCTCGCCGGCGATCGACACCGAGCGCTCCGCGACCGCCGCGGACTCGACGGCGTTGGCGGACACCTGATCTATGGTGATCGCCATTTCGCTGATCGCCGCCGACGCGCTGGCGATCTCCCGGGCCTGGCTCTCGGCGGCGTCGGAGAGCTCCAGGGCAATGGTCCGGGTCTGGCCGGAAGCCGCCGACACGTCGGTGGAGACCTCCTCGATGCGCGCCACCAGCTCCCGCAGTTGCTGAATCGCGTAGTTGATGGCGTCGGCGATCGCTCCGGTGAAGTCCGCCGTCACCGTAGCCTGCACGGTCAGATCCCCCTCCGCCAAGCCTTCGATTTCGTTCAACAGGCGCAGGATCGCGTCCTGGTTGGCCTGGTTGGCGGCCGCGGTGGCACGCAGGCGCCGCCGGCTGTCGGACACCAGGATGAAGCCCATGGCCGCCAGCCCGACCACCAGCAACCCGACCCCGAGAATCGCCAGCTCGGTGATGCTGATGCCGGGCAGCACTTGGGTGCCGCCACCCATGAGCAGGGCACGGATCCGCTCCGCCAGATCGTCCGCCAGGATTGCGAGGTCATGGCTGGCTGAGGCAACGGCGTCGGCCGCAGCCTGGCCGGCGATCACCGCGTCGGTCAATGCGCCGACTTCGCCCAGGGCTTCTTCCAGGCCGCGATACCGGTCGGCGGTCACCGCCAGCTGATAGCGCACCTCGCTATTGCGCGGTTTGTCGAGACCGAGGGCGGCATCTCCGTCGCGCAGGCCCGCCAACAGCTGCGAGAAGCGCCGGCGCTGTTCCTGCAGCCCCGCGAAATCGTCGGCGACCCGCCGCTCTGTGGCGAGCAGCGCCCGCGTGGAGGCCTCGATCTGGTCCGCCCAGGTCGCCAGCGCATAGGCGGCGTCGATCTCGGCCGGCAACGCCCGGGCAGTGACCAGAGTCTTGCCCAGGTTGGCGGTGGCCGCCTTGAATTCCGGCACCATGGCCAGCGCTGCCGACACCGCCGGCCGAAATCCCTGCGCCACCTGCCCCTGCACCGTGACCACGTCGAGCTGGCGTTGTACCTCCGTCCACCCGGCAGCGAAGGCCGCCACCGGCTCGGCCGGCAGCTGCTCGGCCAGGGCACCGTCGATATTGGTCCAGATAGCTGCCATTCTGCTGCGCAATTGCCCCACCGCCGCCCCGGCGCTGGCATCGCCGAGCGCCGCCTGCGGCGCGACGCGCGACAGTTCGTCCACCAGGGCGCGCACCTCGGCGGCCATCTGGGTGCCAGCCCGATCGTATTCGGCGTCGCGATACAGCTTGTAAAAGACGTAGCCGAGGCCGATGGTGAGGACGATCAGGGTCACCACCAGGATCAGGATCGGTATCCCGATCGAGGCGCGCCCCTTCGAGGTGTTGGTGTCCATGAAACTGAGGCGCTCCCGATGGCCTAGGAAGTGGCAGGAGACCGGGTGTCGCGCAACGATGCATCGCGAAACCCGGGGTCGTCGAACAACAGCGCGGGCGCCAGCAGCGGCACCAGCCCGCGCCCGGGGTCGTTCAGCCCGCCCGCCGCGTAGCGCTTCAAGGGTCCCTCGGCGAGCCGCTCCGCTGCTACGAAGGCATCGTGCGGCAGCCGGCGCAGGCCGTCGACACGATCGACGATCAGCCCCGCCGAGCAATCCTCCGTGCCGATCACCAGGATGCGCTGCTGGCGCGCCGGCCCGGAAGGGCTACCCAGGAACAGCGCCCCATCGACCACCGGCAGCAGTTTGCCACGGACATTGGCGACGCCGCGCATCCAGGGCTGCACTTGCGGAATGCGCGTGATCGCACCCACCGGCAGGATTTCATCCAGCCAGGCCAGATCGATGAACGCCGCACTGCCGGCAAGCTGAAAGGCGATGAGCGTTTCCGCCGGCGCCGGCTGCGCGCTCGCCGGCAAGGCGGTCGCACTCTCGGCAAAGGCCGCCGACCATCGCCTCAGCAGCGCCAGGGGATCTCGCTCGGGCAGGGGGCTCACGCGGGCTCAGAGCAGTGCTTGGTCGATGGCGGCGAACAATTCAGCCTCCCGCACCGGCTTGGTGACATAGCCCTTGGCGCCCTGCCGCTCGCCCCAGATGCGATCGACCGCCTGATCCTTGTTCGAAACCAGCACGACGGGAATATGGCTAGTGCCCAGCGCCCGGCTGAGCTGGCGGGTCGCCTGGAAGCCATTGGTTCCCGGCAGCACGATATCCATCAGCACCAGATCGGGCTGCTGGTCGCGAGCGGCGAGCAGGCCGGATTCGGCATCGGACGCCTGCAGCACTTCGTAGCCACGGCGGGTCAGCAGTGCCGTCAGTTCCCGCAGGTCTGCTGGCGAATCGTCGACGATCAGTACCCTGGGCATAAGCAGGCATTCCCGCGTGCGGCCGCAGCCGGCACTCCGTCAAAACTCGGACAACGAGGTCTCTCCCACCGCGGTCCCGGAGGCGGCATCGCCGGCCACCGCCACCCCGGCAACGGCATCCAGCAGATCCTGGCGGCCAAATGGTTTGGTCAAGTAGGCATCCGCTCCGACGATGCGCCCGCGGGCCTTGTCGAACACACCGTCCTTGCTCGACAGCATCACCACCGGAATGTGGCAAAAGCGGCGATTGTTCTTGATCAGTGCACAGGTCTGGTAGCCGTCGAGACGCGGCATCATGATGTCCACGAAGATCAAGTCGGGCGGGTCGTCGGCGATCTTGGCGAGGGACTCGAAACCATCGACGGCCGTGATCACTTGATGACCCGCCCGGGTGAGCAGGGCTTCGGCGGTCTTGCGGATGGTGTTGCTGTCGTCGATGACCAGGATTTTCACCCGGGAAACCCCATGCTCAGGTTGCAGATGCCGCCGCGGCGCAACGCCACGATCCCAGCGTCGGCCGCGGATTCTTATGTAGCACAAGCTCGGGGTATTATCCAGGCTGGCGAGCGCTGCGGCCGCCTTGGCGCCGATTTTTGACGAATCGGCAACATTTTTTTCGAAGGGATGTCTGCACCGATGACTCGCCAACTGGGCGTGATCATGGATCCGATCGCAACCATCAATCCCAAGAAGGACACCACCCTGGCATTGCTGCTGGCCGCCCAGGAGCGCGCCTGGGATCTGTGGTACATGGAGCAAAGCGATCTGGCACTGGATGGCTCGACGCCGATCGCCCGACAGCGTCCGCTGCGAGTACACGACGACCTCAAGCACTGGTTCGAGCTGGACACCCCCGTGGAACGGCCACTCGCGGAGCTCGACTGCATCCTGATGCGCAAGGATCCGCCCTTCGACAGCGAGTACATCTACAGTACCTATCTCCTTGAGGCCGCCGAGCGCCTGGGCGTGCTGGTGGTCAATCGCCCGGCCAGCCTGCGCGACTGCAACGAGAAGCTGTTCGCCACCCAGTTCCCGCAATGCACGCCGCCGCTGCTGGTCAGCCGCGATCCAGCGCGCCTGCGCGCCTTTCACCGCCAACATCGCGACGTCATCTACAAGCCCCTGGATGCGATGGGGGGGATCGGCATCTTCCGCGCCCGCGACCCGGAACCCAACCTCAGCGTGATCATTGAAACTCTCACCAACCACGGCCGCACCACGATCATGGCCCAGCGCTACATCCCCGCCATCGTCGATGGTGACAAGCGCATCCTGGTGGTCGACGGCGAGGCGGTGCCCTATTGCCTGGCGCGGGTGCCGGAGGTGGGCGAAGTGCGCGGCAATCTCGCCGCCGGCGGCAGCGGGATCGTGCAGGAACTGTCCGAACGGGATCGCTGGATCGCCGCTCAGGTCGCGCCGGTGTTGCGCGAGCGCGGCCTGCTGTTCGTCGGCCTCGACGTGATCGGCGACTATCTGACGGAAATCAACGTCACCAGCCCGACCTGCGCGCGCGAGATCGATCGCGAAAAAGACACCCGCATCGGCGCGCGTCTGATCGACGCCATCGACCGGCGCCTGCCTTGAGCGCAGTTCCCGCCAGCCGGCGCGTCTTCGACAACCGCGACCCCGACCGGCTCGGCTTCGCGCTGCTGATCGGCGTCGCGGTCCACGCCATCACCCTATTCGGGATCGGCTTCACGGCGCTACCCAAGTCCCGGGCGCCGGCCTCGATGGCGGTCACCCTCGCCTTCGATGACGCCGGGAAAAACCCGGAACAAGCCGATTTTCTGGCCCAGATCAACCAACTGGGCAGCGGCGATGGGCGCGAAGCCGCGGAGCTGAGCCGTGACCGTGAAGCGGACTTCAGCGCCGAGCGCATCAACCCGGCACAGCCCGTCGGCGCGGTGATCCCACCGGATGGCGGAGAGGCGTACCGGGCGCGCCCGCCGCCGGTCGCCGCCGACGCCGCCCAGCCAGCCACTGCCCCGCTGCGCGCGGAGGACACCGGTGAGTCGACACCCATCGCCGCAGCCTTCAGCCCGCCCGCTGCAGAAGTGGCCAGTCTGAAGGCGAAGCTGGATCATCTGCAGCGCGACTACAGCCGCGCGCCCCGGGTGCTGCGAGTGACGTCGGTGACCACCAAGGCCGCGGCGGCGGCGCCCTACCTGGATTACTGGGAGACCCTGGTGGAACAGGTGGGCAATCAGCACTATCCCGAAGAAGCGCGCCGCCAGCGCGTATTCGGCAGCCTGCGCCTGGCGGTGCGCCTGCGCCCCGACGGCAGCGTGGAACAAGTGGAGGTGTTGGCGAGCTCCGGCCACCGGGTGCTCGATCTCGCCGCCATCCGGACTATCCGGCTGGCC
>JADLCO010000043.1 GCA_020847115.1 Pseudomonadales bacterium
CGGGTTTCCCATGCAGGCCGGCATCTCGTAGGCCGGATAAGCCGACGGCGCATCCGGCACCCGCGCAGCCTTGGCGCCCAGAAACCGGCTGCCGTCAGCCACTTTTCGTTGGCCGGATAAGCGCAGCGCATCCGGCGACGCCAGCCCTACGGCATCGCAAAAACGCTGGCGGGTGCGCTGCGCTTGCCCACCCTACGACGCTCAGCCGCCTGGCTCGACGCCGAGATGGGCGCGGGCGTATTCCCGCATGCGCAGGTAGTCGCCGTGCATGGCATCGGTGAAGCGGCAGGCCTGCTGCAGGGCCAGCGCGAGATCGTCCGGCCGCTCGATGTACTCGTGCGCCAGCCGGTTGCGCAGGCGGCGCATCTCCAGCCAGGGCGCGGCCGCCGCCACCAGCCCCAGCCGCTCCATGCGATCCAGGTTGTCGATCGCGGCCAGCACCGGCTCACCAGCCGCGCGCAGCAGCGCGGGGATCAGTTTGTCGATCACCGTATCCTGCATGCGCGCAAACTTGGCGCCGAACGATTCCAGCCGGTCGATGCCGAGGTCGTCGCCGAGCAGCGTCTTTGCCCGATCCGCATCCAGCGTGCAGTCATCGCCCAGCAGCCGCTGCCGAACCGCGAGCAGATGCCCATCCTCCCGTGCCACCAGATCGAGCAGCCGTGCCAACCGATCCCGATCCGGAGGGCTCACAGCAGGACTCCGTTGCGCCGCGCCTGCTCGTCGATCGGACGCAGCGCCGCGCCGCGCGGCAGCACCACGATATCGATGCGGCGGTCGCCGAGCCTGCGGAGCAGCCGGGCGTACAGCGCGAGCTCCCGCTCCAACAGCTCGGCGGGGCTGCCCTCGGCCTCGACGTGCAGATCGATGTCGCCGCCGCGCCCGGCATCGTCCACCCGCGAGCCGAACAGGCGCACGCTGGCCGTCGGGCCAAAGGCGTGTGCCGTCTCCTCGACGATGACGCTGCGTTGTTCTGTGGTGAGGCGCATGGCGGCTCCGGGGGTTGCGGCCCAGCTTATCGCATTCAAGCAGACCGCCGGGTGGGGTGCGCCCCGTAGGCCGGTCCACCACCGGCGAGTCCGTCGAGCAGGCGCTTGTGAAGCCCCGTAGGCCGGATAAGCGCAGCGCATCCGGCGCCCGGCCCATGAAAACCTCGGCGCTCAGTTCTTCTCCGCCAACCGCTCCTCGACGAACTTGTGCAGCACGCTGGTGACCAGTGTCTGATACGGGATGCCTTCGGCCAGCGCTTTCAGGTATTCCCGGATTACCTGACGGCTGATCCACAGCCTGCAGTCGCGATCACGAGCCGCCGCGATGGCTTCCAGCGCCGCTTGGTGGAGCGGCGCCTCGGCGACATTGGCATAGACCAGCACATTGATGTCTACGAACAGTCCGTCATCGACCGTCGTCGCCATACAGATCTTCTCTGCGCAGATTCAGATCGTTTGGCCACTGCCCGACACTGATGACCGGAAAGTCGGACGTGGGCCGCGGCGCCGTACGCGCAGCCGCCACGGTGCGACTGAGCAGAAAATCGATGAAATCGTCCACCTCGGCGAGACGATCCGGGGGTAGATGACGCAGCTTCTCAAGCATCGCTCGGGTTGGGTCGCCCTGCACGTGTAGTCTCCGGGGTATTGCCAGTCGTCGCCCAGACGGACAGGCAACATCAAACCAATAATCCGTCTCGGGTGCCTGATCCTTTCGGTTGACATTGGCAGGCGAAGCTGCCGCATGCGTCGCGCCAGCGCGTGGCGGGGTCTGTCGAATGTGTTGGCGTAATACAACAGGTTGGTATCGACGAATACCTCACCGCTCGTGCGCCCGCTCGCGGCCCAGCGGCCCTTCTTGCACGGCGATGGGCCGATGCATGGCCTCCAGAGCACGGCGCCGAGCCTGTTCGAAGCGGCCCCGTTCTGCCACCGTTCGCGAGACCAGTTCGCTGACCCAGGCCGAGACGGAAGTGCGCTGGTCAATCGCCAGCTGCCGGACTTTCTCGAGCGTCTGTTCGTCCAGGTGCAGCGTGATATCGCTCGTCATGGGTCGACTCCCGTCAAGGCCCCTGGATTCTGGGCACTGCGGGTAAAACTGGCAAGGCTGGCGGTCAATTCGGCCTGAGTCCCTGGCTGCTCGGTGTGAGCGGGCGCTCGGCTCGGCTTGGCAAATCACGATGACGGGCTTGCCCGACCAATAGGGTGAGCAAAGCGCAGCTTGCCCACGCGGATGCAAACGTAGGCCGGATAAGCCGAAGGCGCATCCGGCGATGATCGCCCACCGGCCCAAAACGACGATTCCATCCCGATGGCGGTCGCCGCCGCGTGACCGGCGGGTGCGGTCCTGTGTACCATCGGCGCGCCGGTATTTCGGGCGCGATCCGCGGGGGGCGGTGGGTGGCGTGCACAGCCGTGGCGGCGCTGGCGCAATAACTCTGTTCGCCCCGCCCAAAACAACCCATCTGTCTTTGCCAATGCACAGGCGCGTGAAATCGCAGGGAAACTGGTCCAGCAAACGGTCCCCATGACGAAGCCGTCCGCTATGCAAAGCGCCGGTCCGCGCCGGCTATTACGTGCTGCTTGGAATATAGAAAGCCCATGTACGCGGCAACGAAACGCATCACCACGGGCGTAGTGCGACTGCAATGAGCAGTGCTCGATTTTTCTGAACCACCAGGAGATTGCGTTGCAGATCGACCCGATTCATACCCCCGAGGGTGCTGCCGAACTGGATAGAAGCTGCCGAAAAACGCACCTGGCCGACCGGGCCGCGATCCTGGGTGTGACCTATCAGGGCGTATTCGCGGTAACCCAGTTGATCGCCCTTGCGGTTCTGGCGCGGCACACCACACGCGAGCTGTTCGGGCTGTGGATGACGGTCATGGCGCTGGCGAGCTGGGCACCCATCGCCTGCTTCGGTCAGCCGGCAGCGCTGCTGACCCGGTTGGGCGCGGTCGCGCGGGCCGATCAGGTCGAAGGAGGTCGGTTATTCATGGCCGGTAGTGTCATCACGGCGGCCGTGACGGCGCTGCTACTCGCGATCACGCTGTGTGCCAGTCCGTGGCTGCCCTGGCCGGCGATTCTCAATGCCAACACGCCCGGAACGGAGCTGCTGGCCCAGCCTACGGCGCTGCTGGCCATCGTGGTGGCACTGCTGGCCAATCCGGCCACGATCGCCAACTTTGCGCTGTTGGCCCACCAGCGCGGCGATGTGGCGTATGCCGGCATGATCGCTGCGAGTGTCGTGGGTCTGTTGCTGTTCGTTGGCGGGGTCTGGTCAGAGCAGCCGTTGCCGATCGCCGGGGCGCTGCTGCTCATCGGCCCGCTGCTTGGAGGGTTGGCGCTATGGGCTGTCGTTGCCAGCGGCCGGCTGATACGCCTGCCGAGGTGGCGGGAGCTCGATCGCGGCGCTCTCAAAACGATGGCTCTGACCGGGCTGTATTTTTTGGCCATCGACGTAAGCATGTTGGCCATCGTCCGAACTCCGGACCTCATTGTGGCGCAGTTGCGCGGCCCGGAGGCCGTGGCGGTATTCTCGGCCGTCGGCCGTCTGCCGATGTTGATGCTGACAGTGTTCCACGCAATGCTCTTGCCCTTTTGGCCGATCCTCTCCGAAGCCCACCTCGCCGGCGACGTTGCGCGGCTGAAGCGCACCGCATTCAGAAGCCTGTGGTTGATGCTTGCCATCGGTGGTGTGGGCACAGCGGCACTGGTGGTGCTGGGCGCGCCCTTCGTGCGGGTCTGGTTGGGTATCGACGACCCGGAAATAGCACCTCTCGTGCGGGCGGCTTGCCTGCAAGCGCTGGGCATGGGAGTTCTGGCCTGGCTTGGTGTACTGTTCAGCGCGCTGTCGATGTTGCGGTATCAACTGGCACTACTCTTGGCAACGGCCATGCTTTTTTTGCTGCTGGCCTTTGCGGCGGGTCATGCATTCGGCCCATTGGGTGTGGCACTGGCGCAAGGCGCCAGCCTGTTGTTGTTTATGGGCTCGATGGGCGCTTGGCTGTTGCGACGCAATCCTTCGGTTAGGGAAGCTCTGCGCGACACGCGCTGAGGCTGGCATTTCACGCAGTAGGGTGGGCAAAACGAAGCGTGCCCACGCGGAGAAAATCTGAATGAACAGGGAGTGAGCTGCGTCGGAGTCCACGACCCGTCAAAATCGCGTGGGCACGGCCTGATGGTCTTTGGCCGCTCAACCGCTCCCTTCGCCTTCAAGGTAGCGTTGCGTTATTGTCTCGCAGAAGATGGGGATTGTTTAGAGTTGCCTTTACGGCATGGCAATAGCGGCGGTAGAACATTGACTCAATCGTAACTCCCGTTGAAAAAGGCAAAACAAGATATGAAAAACGAATCCGGTGATCACGCTCTCGTTCCGGAGCCCATGCGGACATTCGCCGTTGCTAGCTGTCCGGTGTGCGGGTGCGTGGGAGACAAGCAGTATGAACATCTTATAGACGGTGCTTCGATAGTCGCTGGTGAATGGAGCGGCCGCCTATGCCGCAATTCAGCGTGCGGAACCTATTGGCTCGATCCAATGCCCGTGCCGGAAGATATACACAAGGCCTATGCGACTTACTATACCCATGCTAACGGAGTGACTGACCAACGTTGGCCGACCCAGCTGGAGCGCCTAGCGCTACACATCGTCGGCGGCCTCAAAAAATTGTGGATGCGCGCCCTCTTTCTGACTGCCGAGCGGGAGGAACTGGAAACGATGTTTCTAGTTGGGTTGCCGGCGGGTAGGGTTCTTGAGGTCGGATGTGGCGCGGGTGCGTTGCTCCGGCGGCTGCGTGATCTTGGGTGGGCAGTCGAGGGCCAGGATGTCGATCCCAATGCAGCGAGTATCGCAGACGACAGCATCCGCGTTCACCTCGGCGAGCTAAACGCCCTGGCGCTTCCGTCGGAATCATACGATGCAGTGGTAATGAGCCATGTGATAGAGCATGTTCATTATCCTGTCGAGTTACTCCGGGAATGTCATCGGCTTGCGAAACCCGGTGGTGTTTTGGTGATTGCAACGCAAAATGTAGACAGTTATGGACACAGTATTTTCCGTGATTCTTGGATTGGACTGGATCCACCTCGGCATTTGCATGTTTTTAGCATCAAGTCATTGATGAATACTGTGGATTCTGCTGGGTGGATAAAACAAAGGACATTTACTACAGCGGCGCGGTCTGGAGGCTTCTTGGCTACGAGCCGCGATATTAAACGCAGTAAGGTTCTAAAAATGAGTGGCCGGGAGTCGATGTCCCACATGTTTTTTGCAGCCTTATATCAATTTACAGCGCGACTTAACCATCTGCGATACCCTGGGGCGGGGGAGGAGATCGTGCTGATCGCCCGCAAATGACTGGCAGATTTCCTGTCATGCCGGAGCCCGCGACCGTCGCAGCAATTGTCGTTACCTATCATCCCGATCAGGATTTTAGCAAGCGCCTGGATGCGCTGCTCGCGCAGCTTGCTCGGTTAGTTATTGTCGATAACGGGTCGGATGAAGCCTGTCTTTCACCATTGCAGCCGTACCTTGCGGATGATGGTCGGGTGACGATTCACCGTAACAAGACCAACTTGGGTATCGCAACCGCGCTGAACCAGGGCTTTGAAATACTCATTGCGGAAGGCTATCGCTGGGTGCTGACGCTCGATCAGGACAGTATCTCGGCTGCCGGTATGGTGGCGGCGCTGTGTGACCGTTTGGCGGATGACCCGGATCCGTCAACGGTTGCCATGATCGGCGCGCGGCGGCGGGATTCGGTTGATCGCAATGCACAACATTGGTGGATGCGCCCGAAAAGTAGCTTTCCTTTCTTTGAACGGGTGGCCTGCGAGAAGCTGGACGATCGCGGGACCACTCTTGTTATCACGTCCGGTACGCTTACCAGCACTGCGGCATTTGAGAAAATCGGGCCGTTTCGAGATGAGCTGTTCATCGATCTGGTCGATATAGAGTACAGCCTGCGCGCGCGGCATGCTGGCTATCGGATTATCGGTGCGTGCAGCGCACATCTCGTTCACAGGATTGGCGCAACGCGCGTCAGGTCGGTTCTTGGAATTCCCATAGTTGTAACCAATCACGCGCCGATGCGGCGCTACTACATCTTTCGCAACAGCATTGTTGTTATCTGTGAATACTTCCGTGTTCACCCGCACTGGCTGATCTATCATTGTCTTGCGCTTGGCCAGGTTGTATTGGGTGTCCTGTTGTTCGAGACGCGAAAATTGGCGAATCTGCGTGCTAGCTGTTTGGGGGTATACGACGGAATTCGGCGAAGGCTTGGCCCGGCGCGGCACGAGTTCTAGGGATGCTCGTGCGGTTCGAGGGCGGCAGCGTTTGTGCGCAGTGCATCACACAGTTTTCAAACACTGCCGTCGTCGTTTCCGTCATCGACATGGGATCATGCCGCCGGCTCATGACTACCGGACCCGAGAATGGATGAAGTGCGTGTGAACGACTCCAGGCTGCGCCGGCACGATGCTGCGTTTCCAGCGGCGCTCGGCCTGCTGGCCGCCTTCGCCCTATGGCTCGCGGTAACCCGCATCTATCAGGTGGACGAGGCCCAGAACCTCTATATGGCGAAGGTGATCGCCCGGGGGCAGGTGGACACCTATTTTTCCAATGCGCTGTTGTGGATGCTGGGGCCGCTGTCCTGGCTGATTCGCTCGATCGAGGATTCGGCCTCGTTGTTCCTGGCCATGCGGCTGCTGTTTTTTGGGGTGTTCTGCCTCAACGTCTGGCTGTTGGCGGCTGCCACCGGCGTGCCGCTGCGCTCCACCCAAGGCCGGGTCGCCCTGCTGGGCGCGGCGACGCTTGCACCCCTGTGGGATTACGGCTTCGAGTTTCGCCACGACAACCTGATCCTCGCCGGGTTGTTGCTCATCTGGTGGCTGGGCCGGGTGCGGGCGCGGGGGTTGGGCGCGTTCGCCGCCATTGGCTTCCTCACGGCGGTGCTGTTATTCACTGCGGGCAAGGCGTTTGCCTATGTGCTGCCCCTGAGCGGTGCGTTGGCGCTGTGCTCGCCCATCGGGTGCGGCCGGCGCCTGCGTCTGCTCGCGGTCTGGGTGGGCGGCGTGGCGGCCGGCGTGGCGCTGGCGCTGCTGGCGTACTGGCTGTCGGGGTTGTGGGACGTGTTCGTGGCCGGGTTGCCCGGCGGCGGTAATCCGGCGGAGGTCATGAAAATCGCCCGCTTTGGTCCCGGCATGGCGTTGGCACGCTTGCCGGCGCAGACGCCGTTGCTGCTGGGGTTGGCAGCGGGCGCACTGCTCGCGCTCGGGCACGGGCTGTTGCGCGAGCGCGGCCGGGCGCTGGCGTGGGACAGCTACGCGCCCGAGGCGGTGCTCGCGCTGGGTGCGCTCGGCCTGCTTTGGGTTAACCCGACGCCCTTTCCCTACAACCTGGTCAATGTGGTGCCGTTTCTCTTTCTCCTCGGGTTTCGCTTCGCAGCGCCCCTGTGCAAAGACCTGCGCGGGCCGACGCTGGCGCTAGCAGTCGGGGTGGTGCTGTTCACTCATGTCGTGCCCTTTGTGATGGCGACCTGGCGCCACCTCGACTGGCCCAACGACCGTCAGGTGCGCCTGATGCGCGCGGCGGAGGCCCTCACCGATCCGGTGCGTGATCCGGTCTACGACGGCACAGGCATGGTGCCGACCCGCGAGTCCATCGGCCGCCAGTGGCTTCTGCACAGCCTCGGTATGCCGGCGGTGCTGGCCGGCAAGGTGCCTTCTCTGGCCGAGATGCTGGCCCGCAGGCCCGCACCGGTGCTGATCCGTAACTACCGCGCCGGCTGGCTGCCCGAATCCGACCAGCGCTTTATCGCCGAGCACTACATTCCGCTGGCGGATGATTTTCTGGTATTGGGGCAGGTGCTACCCGAGGGCGGCGGCAGCTACGCGGTGCTCCACGCCGGGCGCTACCGGGTGTACGGGATGGCGGACGGCGGCTTGCGGGAACTCCCCGAGGCGGCGGTGGACGGCCGGCCCGCGGGCGAGCAGCCTGTCGAGCTGGTGGTGGGCTTGCGGGAAATTCGTTGCCCGCCGGACATCGAGCCCGTGGTGCTCTGGGTGGGGCCGAACCTGCGCGGCATCCCCGATCTGGGCGCGGGCGACCACCGCCGCCTGTTCGTGAACTGGTACTGAGTGTGGATGGTCCGCTGGTCTCGGTGTGTCTGCCCGTGTACAACGGCGCGCGCTTTCTGGCCGCCGCGGTGGACTCGGTCCTGGCCCAGACCCACGGGCATTTCGAACTGCGGGTATTCGACGATGCCTCCACCGACGGCAGTTGGGAGCTGCTCCGAGAAATCCGCGATCCCCGGCTGATCCTGCACCGCAATGCCCGCAACCTGGGGCCGGAAGCCAACTGGAACCAGGCGCTCGCCGCTGC
>JADLCO010000044.1 GCA_020847115.1 Pseudomonadales bacterium
CCTGCAAGCGCCGCCGCGGCGGATAGTGGGCGCTGAGACCGGCGGCACCACCGCGGTGATCGAGATCGCGATGGCTGACCAGCAGCAGATCCAGCGCGCGCCAGCCACCGCGGCTCAGATAGGGCGCGATGATCCGGCTGCCGGCGTCGAAACGCGCGCCGAATTCGGGACCGGTGTCATAGACCAGCACGTGGTGCCCGGTCTCCACCACCACCGCGAGCCCCTGGCCGACGTCGAGCACCGTCACCTGCAGCGGCGGCCGTGACGGCGCTGCTGCCAGGACCACCGCGAGCAGCGCCACTGCCCCGCACCAGCGCAGGCCCAGGCCGCGCGGCGCCAGCAGACAGACCCCGGCCAATGCGGTGAGCCACAGCACCGCGCCGCCGGCACCCCCCGCCGGCACCCATTGCCAGGCCCGCGCCGGGGCCTCGAGCTGCGCCAGCAGCTGCTCGAGGCCGTGCAGCGACCAGCCCGCCAGCCACCACAGGCCAACCGCCAGCGCCGGCCACAGTGGCAGGATCACGAGCGCGCCCAGGCACAGATACACGGTGAGCACGCCGATCCAGGGCGCGGCCACCAGATTCACCAGGGGCGCCAACAGCGGCACCTGACCCTGAAAAGCCAGCAGGCCCGCCGCAGTGCCCAGGGTCACCACCCATTGCGCGCGCAGCAACTCGCGCCACCAGGAGCGCGGCGGACGACCGCCGAAACTCAGCAGCAGTGCGGCAACCGCCCCGAACGACAGCCAGAAGCCGGCACTGAGGGGGGCCAGGGGTTCGACCAGGGCGATCAGTGCCAGCGCCCACAGCAGACCCACCGAGCGCGCGCCGCGGCGGCGCAACAGCGCGATTGCCAGCACCACCGACAGTGCCGCCCAGGCGCGCGCCGTGGACAGGCCGAAACCGGCCAGCAAGGCATAGCCCCCGGCCGCCAGCCAGGCGCACAGCGCGCCGGTGTGGCGCGCCGGCCAGCCCGCCCCCGCTGCCGCTGCGATCCGGCCCAGCAGCAGGCCGACCAGCATGCCGAGACCGGCGGCAAGGGCGATGTGCAGGCCCGATACCACCGCCAGGTGGATCACCCCAGTGACCCGCATTCGCTCCCAGAGCGCGGCATCGATGGCGCTGCCATCGCCGATGGTGAGGGCGCGCAGCAGGCCGCGCGCCGCGGCGTCCAGGGGCAGCGACTCGAGCCGCTGGGCGACCCACCACCGCCAGGCGTCCACCGACCCGCGCGCTGCCGCCAGCTGCCGATTGTCCGACCCGGCGCGCACATAGCCAGTGGCGGAAACGCCCTGGGCGAACAGCCAACCGGCATAGTCGAAGCCCCCGGGATTGGCGAAGCCCCGCGGCTGGCGCAGCCGCACCCGCAACTGCCAGCGCTCGCCCGGCCGCACCTCGGGCGCGGCGCCGTACCAGCTCAGCCGCAACCGCCGAAGGGGCAGCGGCGGCGCCACCACCCCATCCGGCGCCAGCACCTCGGTGACCTGCAAGTCGAAGCGCAGGCGCCGCCGGTCGCGCTCGGGCAACCCCACCACCTCGCCCTGCACCCGCCAGTCGGTCTTGTCGAGCCTTGCGGGCAACTGGGCGTCGAGGCGCGCTGCACCCCAGAGCGCGGCCCAGAGCACTCCGGCCACGGCACCCAGCGCCAGCAGGGCCGGCGCGCGCCCACGCCAGCGCGCCGCGGCCAGTGCAGCCACCGCGAGCGCCGTCCACAGCGGCAACGGGGCCGGCAGGGTACGCCACAGCGTCGAGGAAAAACTGCCCAGGGCAAAGGCGAAGAGGAGGTATGGCACGCGTCCCTGCGTCCTGCTTGCGCGATCATCGGCCGATCCCCGGTGGATCGGCACCGCGGCGCACCGCTACAGACCAGTCTATGACAAGTCGGCCCGAGAGCAACCCTCGTAGCCGATGCCCCCACCCTTGGCTGCTACAATGTCGCGCATGCAAGAGCTGTCGTTCGACAACCGCTTCCGGGCGCTGGGCGCGGCGTTCTACACGCCGCTGCGGCCCACCGGCTTTGCTAATCCGCACCTGGTCGCCGCCAACCCGGACGCCGCCGCACTGCTCGGGCTCGACCCGGAAGTGCTGCACTCGCCGGAATTTCTGGCCTGGGCCAGCGGCAATGCCGAAGCACCGGGGAGCGCGCCCCTGGCGATGGTCTACAGCGGCCACCAGTTCGGCGGCTACACCCCGCAGCTCGGCGACGGCCGCGGCCTGCTGCTGGGCCAGGTGCGCACCGCGCAGGGGCTGATCGACCTGCACCTCAAGGGTGCCGGCAAGACGCCCTACTCCCGCTTTGCCGACGGCCGCGCGGTGCTGCGCTCCACCATCCGCGAATATCTTGCCGGCGAAGCCCTGCACGGGCTGGGCGTGCCCAGCACCCGCGCGCTGGCGATCGCCGGCAGCGACGAGCCGGTGATCCGCGAGCGGGTGGAGACCGGCGCCATGCTGATCCGTCTGGCGCGCACCCATGTGCGCTTCGGCTCCTTCGAATACTTCCACTACCAGCAACGGCCGGAACTGGTACGGGCGCTCGCCGACCACGTGATCGAGACCTATCTGCCGGCAGCGGCGCACTCGTCCGAGCCCTATGTCGCCCTGTTCCGCCACGCGGTGCAGGCCACCGCACGCCTGATCGCGCACTGGCAGGCGGTGGGCTTCTGCCACGGGGTGATGAACACCGACAACCTCTCGATCCTGGGCGAAACCCTGGACTTTGGCCCCTACGGCTTTCTCGACGCCTACGACCCCCGCCACATCTGCAACCACTCCGACCACGAGGGCCGCTACGCCTACGACCGCCAGCCGGCGATCGGACTGTGGAACTGCAACGCCCTGGCCCATGCGCTGAGCACCCTGATCCCGGTGCCGGCGCTGCGCGAGGTACTGCTCGAGTACGAGCCGCTGCTGCTGGCCGAACTGCGCCGCCACCAGCGCGCCAAGCTGGGGCTGGAACTGGCGCAGTCGGGCGACGATGCCCTGAGCGACGACCTCCTCGCGCTGCTCGCGGCGGGCGGTATCGACTACACGCTGTTCTTTCGCCGCCTGTGCGACTTCCGCCCCGACACCGACAACCAGCCGCTGCGCGACCTGTGCCCGGATCGCGATGCCTTCGACGCCTGGGCCCGGCGCTACGCGGCACGGCTGGCGGCCGAGCCGCGCGCTGCGGCCGAACGCGCCGCGGCGATGCGCGCGGTCAACCCCAAGTACGTGCTGCGCAACTACCTCGCCGAAATCGCCATCCGCAAGGCCGAGGACGAAGGCGACTACAGCGAGATCGAAGCCCTGCGCCGCGTCCTCGCCCGGCCCTTCGCCGAGCAGCCGGAGTGCGAGCGCTACGCCGCGCCGCCGCCGGACTGGGGGCGCAAACTGGCCATCAGCTGTTCTTCCTGAGCCCGCCACGATGTCCATCCTCCTCCGCCGAAGCTTGCGGTATGTCGCGCTGCTGCTGGCCGCGCCCGTCCTGGCGGCACGCGCCGGCGAAGTGCTGGTCCCGCTCACCCTGGAGCCCCGCCACCTGGATACCGCAGTCGCCAGTGCCCTGGAGCTCGACGCCGACGGGCGCGCCTCCCTGATCGAGAACGCCTGCAACCGGGTGGAGGTGGCCGCACCCCGAACACGGGTCGACCAAAGTTTTCTCGAACTCGAACTGGCGTTGGTGGTGACTACCGGGGTCGAACTCATGGGTGGTTGCGCCAACCCCACGCCGTGGCGCGGCCGGATGGTGGTGACGCTGGAGCCCAGTATCGATGTCTCCGGGCTGGCGGTGAAATTCCACCCGGCGACCGCGGCACTGATCCGCGGCGACGGCAGCGAAGGCCTGCTCAGCCAGCCGGTGCGGGCACTGGCCGAGAGCCTGGTGCTGCCCCACCTCGGATTGATGCGGGTCGATCTGGCCGGCCCGCTCACCAGCATCGATGGGCTGCTCGCCGACGTTCTGGGCGCCGCGCCCGGCGCCGCCCCCGCGCTGGCCGAGCGCACGAGCATTCGGGCGCTGCAGGTCGTGCCCTCGGGGCTGGAGGTCAAACTTCGCTTTGCGGTCGCGCCGCGCACCGCAGCACCAGTGCCCGAAGCGCCGCTCGATACCTCCGAACTGGCGCAATGGTCGGCCCTGGAAGACGAGCTGGACGGCTTTCTCACCACCGTCATCACCCTCTTCGCGGAGGCCACGGAGAGCCCCGATCTGCGCTACGAGTTGCTCGCCGTGCTGCTCGATGCGCGCTACGCCATCGCCCAGGCGCTCTCCGAGAACCAACCCGAGGGCGATCCGGTCCGGACGCTGTTCATCGACGCCTGGAATCGCTTGCGCCCGCACCTCACGGCGCTCGAGGACCTGCCGGTGCCGGGCTTCGACCAGGATCTGCGGTTGGTGGGCTTCATCGCCGGCGGCGACGCCCTGCGTGCGGTGGACGCCCTGGGCCCGGAGTACGGGATCGAGATCACCCGTGACGGATTACGTCGGCTCGCCCGGCTGCTGCTCGCGGAGGGTGCGCCGGCCTCCTTCACACCGTTGCCCCTGGAGATGGATCGGCGGCTGCAGCGACTGTTCCGGCTCGATGCCGAACCCAGCGCCGGCCAGAGCGCGCCACTGGTCGAAGCGCTGGTGCGCTGGCTGGTGCCCGCGGCCCAGGCCGCCGTGCCACCGGCGGTGGTCTATCGCGTGCCCCAGCCGGCGCAGCTGCAACGCTACCTGGAGCAGATCGCCGCGCTGCTGGACTTCAAGGCCGGCGACCGCCTCCAGCGCAGCACCAAGATCCCCGGGCGCCTGGCGCCCGAGTTCAACGCGCTGGTCAGCGCCACGGCCTGGAAGGAATCCTGTTGGCGCCAGTACGTGGGCACCCCCAAACAACCGCAAGTGCTGAAATCACCTGTGGGCGCACTGGGCATCATGCAAATCAATGGCCGCGTCTGGCGCGGCCTTTACGACCTCGACCGGCTGGGCGACGACATCGGCTACAACATCGCCGCCGGCGCCGAGATCCTCGAACACTATCTGGTGGATTACGCGCTGCGCCGCGGCGAACACCGTCAGCCCGGCGGCGACGAAAACCTGATGCGCGCCACCTACGCCGCCTACAACGGCGGCCCCGGGCAGCTCTCGCGCTACCGCCGCACCGATACCCCGCAGCGGCTGCGCGCCATCGACAACGTGTTCTGGGATTACTACCAGCAGCTCAAGAGCGCCGGGCGGCCGGAGACTTCTACCTGCTACCCGGTGGTATCCTGAACTGCGCTCAGGTGCCGGCGGCAGCCGAGCCGAGCTGGATCACCACCACGCCGGCCACGATCAGCGCCAGCCCGA